>JAPUGL010000133.1 GCA_027292775.1 Gammaproteobacteria bacterium
TGCCGGCAATGGAGAAACGTGATGCGACGATGGGGAATCCTGGTATCAGCGGTTTATCTGCTGCTTTTGTATCTGCTGTTCCTGCCATTGTGGTCATATCTTGGCGATGGATCCGTCATCTGGTTTGTCAGCTTCGACGACCTCGATTGGGACTTGGGCACTGCTGAAGTCCTGCTGGGTTTAAGCCTGGTGCTTCTTCCGATATTGGCTTTGTTGATCGCACAGGCGGTTCTTTTCGCTTCCGTTGATCGATCCTATAGGCGACCGATACCACGAGCCAGCCTGAAACGAACTGTCTGGGCCACGGCCCTGGCCACCGGCCTGTTGACCACCGGCGCGCTAATTTCGGTCGCTTTTGCAATCGATACGGCGTGGAAGTCGAAGCTGGTAGGTTCGGACACCGTAGTGATACTGCTGATGTTTTCCTGGATACCGGCCTGGATAGCCTGGGGCATTGCTTTCAAACGCTATGTCGACGACGAGGAGTCACTGGTTCACAAAATGCTTTCTCGCCTGCTCGCAGGCAGCGTGCTCGAACTGCTGATCGCAGTCCCCTGCCATGTATATATCCGATACAAGGAAGAATGTTCGGCACCGATGTTTTCCGGCTGGGGCATCGTAACGGGCATAGCCGTAATGCTGCTGGCCCTCGGGCCGGGCGTGCTGTTGCTGTACCGGAAGCGATTGCAGCAATACGACAATCCGGTGGAATAGAGGCATGGCCGAGAATTCGGTGAAGCGCGTGTCGCGTTAACGAGACGAAAGCAGACGGCTCATCTTGCTCCGATACGTGCCTCTTTGGTTCGCATCGGCGCTCAACTCGACCGCCCTAAGCATGCTGGCCTCGGCTTTTTTCGGTTTGCCGACTTTCTGATAAATCGCACCAAGTAGGAAATGAAAGCGATGCTCTTTCGGGTATATCCGTATCGCGGTCTTGGTGTGACTCATGGCGTTTTCGAAATTCTGATTCATGAACGCGTCCATGCCCTGTCGGTAGCGGAAATACGGGTTACGGCTGCGAAAATAGGCCGCCTTTCGGTTCAATTCGCGAGCCATTTCGGCCTGCCCCCCACTTTCATAAAGCCGCGCCAGATTGCTGATCGCCACCAGGTTGCCCCGATCCTCATTCAACGCGGCGTGGTAAGAAAGTTCGGCGGCATCACGACTGCGTGCGTGCCGGTACAAGCTGCCGAGATTGGCCCACAGGTATGAGCCCTGCGGGTCCAGCATGATGGCTTTCACCAGGTAACTGAACGCGTCCGACAAGTTTTCATCGAACATGTAGGCCATCGCACGGTTGTTGTAATACTGTGCGGTCGCCTGTTGATCGGAAATAATTCTTTGCCGGTAGCTGTTGTCATACCCGGCCATATCAAAATCAACGATCTGCTTACGCCCGGTCCGCGTATGAATCATGACGTTGACGTGTTTATACAGAACCATCGTTTTCGGACTCTGCATATCCCAGGTCTCCGGCACATCCACTTCGTTGAATTCTGCCCGGACTCCGAGGTGACGGAGCATCGCCACCATCATTCCAGCAAAGGAAAGGCAGTTGGCTCGACCCTGTTCGAAAGTCTGTGCAGCGGTATATGTCGCTGTGGCGTCAAGAACGAATACCATTTCGTCCGAGCGAAACAGCGCGTGCAGCAGCGCCTTTATCTTGTCACTCTCTGTCTTGCTGTTTGCGGTCGCCTGACCCACGAAACGGATCATTTCCGCACTCAGGCCGAGTACATCGTCGCTGGGCCGGCTGATGCCGGCCCGAATCGATGCCGGGAGCGCTTCGCCACTCAATAATCGTTCACGGTCATAATTGCCGATCTGTGCCGATGGAACCGGAGTCGCGCAGGCGACCAGCATCAAGGGCACCAACAGCGCCCAAAACAATTTTCCCTTAGCGACCATTGTGTCCATTATAACCGGCGTACTGCTTTGGATTACCACTGGCCGGATTGGTTCAAGCGGTTGCCGGTGCTCGCAGCGGACAGGATTCTTTGCGCCTGGGGATGGCGGGCCATTCGATCAAGTGTCTGACGCCTGGTAGCGCCCCGAAGGAAACTTTGCCGATTCCTGCCCTTGTACTAGACTTATAGATTAGCCACTAATAAGAACCGACTGCGATCCCCATGATCGCCGGGTAAATATCCATTTCACAAAGGCGGGTGGCTGCCAAAAAAGGAGCAACCGATGAATATAAAAACAATTGCAGGTGCCGTAATTTGCCTGCTCATGATTATGCCCACGGCATATGCCGGCGATTCTGATGCGCTGATACAACTGGACAAGGATTGGGGATCAGCCCCTGGATCGGACGGTACGCACTTTCTTTCTGACGACATTATGGCTCTGGACTCAACGGGTGTAGCAGGCAAGGCAGAAATGGTGGAAGCTGCGGCAAGCGCCGATGCACCGACGGGACCGTATGTTGCCGGCGACTATAAAGTTCACTTTCTTAGCCACGATATCGCCGTGATGGTTCACAGTGCGGAAAGCCCGGATCGCCATTGGAGCATGCATGTCTGGCAAAAAAAGGATGACAAGTGGCAGGTCGCGGCGACCGCCTCGATACCGATCGCAGAGTAAATCTCTGACAAAAAATCAACTGCAGTGTTGACTTGCCGAAAGGGCTGTCAGGAAACCGACAGCCCTTTCAATCTGCCGCATGGAAACGATCTTTCGGCCGACCCTGCGAGCGCCTGGCCGCTACGAATATGAAGGCTGCATTCGACTGAATTCCTATGTGACCGAGACATCTTCCTTGTAAACGTCAAAATTAATATTTTCTATTCGAAGTGTTCGGAGCTTACTCCCTATGGATATCCATGCGATCGACTGGAAATACAAGCTCATTAAGCTAGGCTCGAGCGGAGCCATATCAAATACATCCCCAGCCGCTACTGTCGTGAAAATCACGCTCATCGCAATACCTGCGTAAATCTGTGATTTCAAGATGAACTCTATTTGCCTCGTCCGATCTTCGTATGTTTCGTGCGGATTTCTCTTTTTGCCGTGCAAGTTCAAGACAATTATGGTTGAAAAAAGAAAATAGCCGGCAGTCAGAAACATTGCTCTTTCGAATGTGTCATGACCCCAGTGAAAGTTGAATTGGTGCCAGTAGAGGTCGAGGAATATAGCAGCGATATACATGAAGATCGCTACGCCAAACATTGCCGGTGAAATAAAATCAAACAGGCGCCGCGGGCGAAGTTCAGCTTTTCGAGTCGTGCGCAAACTGGCTTTTCTCATTAACTTGAATTGACTGGATTCAGATAGCTCCAGTCGTATGACCGGCAAAAACTGGATCATGCCAAAAACTATCGGCAAAAGTCTTGCGAGCTTTCCATAGGATGAAAAGTCCCACACCCAGACGGCGAACATCAGCATCAAACCAGCCACAAAAATTATTTGGTTGATAATCTGGTAGTTGCGCTGTTCTTTCTCGTAATACTCAATCGGTTTCGTGTACAGCTTTGGGTACTGTGATGGTGGATATGTTTTTCGCACATACCGCATTCGGCCAAGTATTTTCATTGGAAAATAAAGTGACAGCAGGAAAATCTGACTTAAAAATACAATTAAAAATAAAATATTGTCTGACATGTGTATGTTCCTCAATTGTTTCGACTATTCATCACATTTCCGAACGCAATCCGGATCTCGGAATCCGTTACGCTCGACTCTCTGAATGCCGCTATTGTTTCGCCTAATTTCGTGGTCACCCATTCATTCAAATCGACAGTGCAATTAACCTTGGCATCCGGGTGCACAAAAGTGCCGCGATATCCTTTGGTTTGAATGACTGAATCACGCTCCAGTAGTCGGTAAGCTTTCGCCACCGTCTTGTTGTTAAGTTCCAGGTCGTTTGCGAGCTGCCGAATCGATGGCAAGGCAGCGCCAGGGCTTATCCTGTCACGGAGAACGGCCTCTTTTATCTGCGTCATCAATTGAGCAAACAACGGGACTGAATTGTCGATGTCGATGATTATTTCCATAAATATGTTGTCCCATATGACCCATGTGTAGTAATGGTACAACAGGATATAAATGATTGCAAGTTAAAACTTAATGGCCGCTTTGGACCCAATGCAGACGGTCGGCACAGCCCGCCCCGGCTAGTCTCAAGCCACTCAATGGCGTAGGGTTGGGCTCAGAAAAAAGCGGGAAACCCCACTGATGTCTATTGTCCGGGAACTCAAACGCCGCAACGTCTTCCGCATGGCGGTGCTGTATATGGTTGCTGCCTGGCTGATCATGCAGGTGACAGAGGTGCTGATTACCCTCGCCGGCCTGCCGCATTGGATCGGGCCAACCATCATCTGGCTGCTCGCCATCGGTTTCCCGATCTCCCTGGTCTTCTCCTGGTTCTATGAGATTACCCCGGAAGGCATCAGCCTCGAGAGAGACATTGATCCGAAACAATCGATTACTCATGTCACCGGTCGGCGGCTGGACTTCATCATCATCTCGATGTTGATTGCCGCCGTCATTTTGTTTGCATACGACAAATGGTGGATCGGTGGACCGCCGGAGAAATCCATTGCGGTTTTGCCGTTTATGAACATGAGTAACGATCCTGAGCAGGAGTATTTCTCCGACGGCATCTCCGAAGAACTGCTGAACGTGCTGGCCAAGATCCCGGGTCTGCGGGTGGTGGCGCGCAGTTCATCGTTTCAGTTCAAAGGCGAAAACCGGGACATCATCGACATCGGCCAGCAATTGAATGTGGCGCACGTTTTGGAAGGGAGCGTCCGCAGGGCGGGCGGTCAATTACGCATCACCGCCCAGCTTATCGACGCCAGCAACGGCTTCCACCTGTGGTCGGAGACCTATGACCGGGAGCTTACGAATATTTTCGCGGTGCAGGATGAAATTTCGGTGGCTATCGTTGGAGCCCTAAGGGAACGACTGGGAATCGAGGTCGAGGC
>JAPUGL010000134.1 GCA_027292775.1 Gammaproteobacteria bacterium
CAGCGAATGACGCTTTAAAAGCAGCCTGATCTAACTCCCCCTTTTGATCAGGACTGTTCTCAAGCCGGGCGCAAGCCCGGCTTTTTTCTTGACTGGATTCAGCAACATCGGTCTAATACGTCGCTCCCGCGCGACCTGCGCGGCCCATGTAGGAGCCCGCCCCAGCGGGCGATCCAGTGCACGGCCAGGTAGCTCAGTTGGTAGAGCAGCGGACTGAAAATCCGCGTGTCGGTGGTTCGATTCCGCCCCTGGCCACCAAATGGCCTTTAATCAATTCAGCAAGTTACGGATGACTTGCTGGCTTTATACTCCCCCGAGATCGTCCCAGGTGCCCATTTGGTGCCCATTTTCCAGGTCGCGATATCCCAAGATTGCTGCACTCGATCCCATCAGGCGGAATCCGGAAACACGATGTCAGGAGACGATCAGAAAAAGACATCAGATGTGTCGGATACTCGAAAGTTTTCCGATCTTGATCCTGATGAGCAGTCGAGACTCCGATATCACGTCAGTAGATCAGTCAGCGATCAGAGACAGACGGCGCAGCGCCTTATTGAAGATTTCAAAAGGCAAATTATTACGGCCAATACTGGCGGGGTCGCGGCCACTATAGCGTTGATAGTACAAATAGGGCTATCCAAGTGGTTTATTGGTGGATTGGTGATATTCGTATTGGGGATTATTACAGCCCTATGGTGGGGGTTAAACCTTCCGATTCGACTGGGCGATGCTGTCGGTAACGCTAATCGTATTCGTGTTGATGTAATGACATCGAAAATTACGATCAAGTTGCGTTACCGCTTCGACAAGCAACGCATGATCACCGCAACTGCTCCTGGTTGTCTTACTGCCAGGTAAAAAACTCGACCGTGTAACCACCGGGGTCTTCGGCAACGAAGCCGCGGACCGGAGCGCGATCCGGATCAGTCGGGCTGTCGGCAGGCGGCAGCGCTTTCAATATCGGCACGTTGGCATCAACGAGTTTCTGATACCACGCGTCGACATCGTCCGTGACGATACTGAGCATTGCTGGCTTGTCATCGGACACCGGGTGAAAACCACGACCATCCTGAACGAGGCCTATCGACGATGTTGCCGACACCTGGAAAATTTTGACCCATTCCACGTCCATCGTTGTATCGAGACCAAGAAGGTCGCGGTAAAAGCTCGCGGCCGCATCCAGGTTCTTGTAATAGAAGAATGTGACCGTGGCATTGATCGATGGGCTCTTCGCAGGGGCGAGCAGTGAATCGCGATAGATATCGCCACCTTTCATCACCAGCAGAATCGTGCGCAGTGCCTCGATGTCTTTTGTCGGGTTCGCCGCGAGCGCAACGATGTCCGCGTACTTGCCGACCTCCAGCGACCCGATGTCACTCTCGGCGCCGAGCATCCGGGCCGGCTCGATCGTTGCTGCGCGCAATGCCTGGAGCGGCGTCATTCCCGCTTCGACGTAATACTGTGCTTCGCGAGCGGTTGCGGTCGTGCCGTCATTCGGCTCGGCCGGCATCTGGTCGGAGCCGAGTGCGATGTTGACGCCGACGTCGATCGCGGTCCGTAAAGCCTCCCAATGGGACTTGCCGACAGAATTTCTGCGTTCCAGGAACCAGTCCGGCGAGCCGATTTTTTCGAAGAACGGTTGTGTCGCTGGCTGGCTGACGACAATGGTCGGTACGAACCAGGTTCCTTGCCGTTTCATTTCAAGAAGTGTAGGCCGGTCAATAAAATAGCCGTGCTCGATACTCGTCACGCCGGCGTTGATTGCCCAGATTGTCGCCCGGGGCGAGCCGGAGTGGGCTGCAACTTTCGCACCGGCGCGAGTCGCTTCGTCGACGGCAGACCGCATCTCCTCGGGCGACATCCAGGGTTCAGCGATGGCGCCTTGCTCGTCCGAGATGCCACCCGAAATCTGGATCTTGCGCCATGACGATGTCGCGCTGAATATGCGTGGCCCGGGAACCTGGCCCTTATCAATCGCAGATTTAACCGCCAAATCGCCGTCATCGTTTTCATCGAGAGTTCGTATGGTCGTGACACCGGCCTCCAGGGTTTCCCGCGCTGCCTTTGCCATCCGTAATGTCAATTCACCTTCTGTCTCGTCCGCGAGTTCTTCGGCCATCTTGCCCGGCAATAAGAGGCCGAGGTGGACATGCATGTTCATCAGGCCCGGTACCAACCAGGTGCCGGTTGTGTCGATGATAGTTGCCTGCCTCGGTACAACGATGTCGCCCGCGCTACCGATTGCCGTAATCCGTTCTCCCTCGACCAGAATCACGGCATTTTCCAGCGGGGGATCGCCGTCGAGATTCACGACCGTACCGCCAACTAAGGCCGTGACACGAGGCTCCGCTGAAGCCAAAGCGCCGGCTAAGAACATCGACCCGAATCCGGTGAGGATTAACCTGAGTGTTCGGTTCATGGATTCATTATAGAATCTTTGAAGGATAGGAAATTCTGAAGAAAAGTGAATGTTCCGCGTCGATAGGTTGAGATCGCAGGAATAATGCAAACGTTCATTTCCCAAGTGCCCACTTTGGTGCCCAAACCAGGATCACCTACCGTCATCCAAGGTAACCTACCTAACCAGAAATCTGACGCGTTATATGTTCTTGGGTTATCTTGGGTAACGTAGGATTACGGAATCTGTTCACTGAAAATCCGCGTGTCGGTGGTTCGATTCCGCCCCTGGCCACCCACTCAAACAAAAACCGGTACATTCCGCAGTTCGGCTGCGAACTTGTGACGTGCAGGGTTAAAAGCCCACTTGCAGGCCGATCGAAAGCAGATCGGCGTTCGTCCCATCGAGATCGAAACGCGACCAATCGACCGTAACCGATAGGTTTTTGTAAACCATTGCCCTTATGCCAGCCGCAAGAT
>JAPUGL010000135.1 GCA_027292775.1 Gammaproteobacteria bacterium
TTGAAAGATTTCCTGTCCGGGTGTCGTCCGGCACCCGTGTCCATCGTCCAGCGGCCTTCCGCGTACTCGAGAAACCAGGCCAGCAGGAGCGCGACGGGAAACCCGCCGATCACAAGATAGATCATCAGCGTCGCCGACCACAACGGCAACCACGAAATCCTGTCAACGACTACATCGGCAACCTGTAGCAACAACCAGCCGACGACAAGGTATGTCAACCCCGCCCTGACCACGCCCCGGCGAAGAAGAGAATAGAACATGGGTGAGTCGCGACTGGAACCGGCACTCTCGAGCAGCTCCGTACCGGCGATATTATTCGTGGCCTGGTCTACTAACCGAACATCGGCAACCAGCCGGTATCCACGGGTCGGCACCGTCTGAATATACTTCGGATCGTCCGGATGATCGTCCAGCGCGTGCCGTAGTTCGCTGATGGCATGGCCCAGCGCCTCATCGCTGCCGTGGCCGTCGCCCCATATACTGTCTAGTAATTCCTGGCGCGTATAAAGTTCGCCTGACCGACTGGCAAGATGCAGTAATACTTCAGATGCCTTGGACGGCAAATGTCGCGGCGGGCCCTGGCCCGTCACCCGCCCTTTAAGTGGTTCGACAAGCACATCGCCCAGATAAAATCCGTGCAATAATGCGTTTCGCACGTTATTGGTCCTTCGCGCTCAGATATTTAAGCATAGCAGTTAAACCAGCGACTTGCGGGCGACGACCGCGGATGCAGTGTGGCGTACAACCGCCGGATGCCTGAGGTCCCTTGTTTGAAGGGCAAATTCGGGTCGCATTTGCAGAAAAATTCGGTATGCTCAGAGCCGGAACACCCGGCCGGTATGACATACAAAGGGATAAAGTGCGGTGCAGCAAGAGCAGGCCCTAGTCCTCTTGATTACAGACAACCGCAGGATCAAGGACCTGGTGGTTGGTGCTATTGAGTCACCGGCAGGACACGAATACCGGATTGAACTGAGCGGGACACTGGACGAGGCGCTTACCAGCATGCCGGGCCAGGAGCCGATGGTCGTACTCCTTGATCTCAATCTTCCTGACAGTCAGGGGTTGTCGACCTATCTGATGCTCCAGTCCTGGTCGGAAAAGATCCCGGTTATTACCCTCGTTGGCAGTCAGCAAGAAGCCCTCGGCGAAAAAACCATCGCCAAAGGCGCCATCGAATACATCAACTGGCAGACCGCGACCCAGGAACTGGTTGCGCGCACATTGCGTTACACGACAGAAAGAACGCATACGCTCAAGCAACTCCAGGCATCGGAAGCCAAATATCGAGAGTTGTTCGAATCCGTCGTCGCCGGTGTTTTCCAAACCAGCCCCGAAGGCCGTTTTATTTCAGCCAATCCGGCGCTGGTCAGAATGCTGGGCTACGACACCGAAGAGGAATTGCTCGCGCTGGATATTCCCCGGGATGTATACATGTACCCCGAAGACCGGACCAACTGGCGCAAGGCGATTGACGAGGATGGAAAAATACGCAACGCGGAGTTGGTGCTGAGAAAAAAAGATGGCAGCAAAATCGTCGTACTGGAGAACTCGCGCGCAGAAACCGATGAACAAGGCCGGCTGATTTATTTCGAGGGAACACTGACGGATATTACGGAAACCCACGAACAGTCTGCCCAACTTTCCTATGATGCGAGCCACGACCCGCTGACCGGCGTGTTCAACCGGCGTGAATTCGAGCACCGCCTGCAGAGCCTGCTGGATAACATTCACGTGCAGCCGGGGCCGCACGCTGTCTGCTATATGGATCTCGATCGTTTCAAGGAAATCAACGACAACTGCGGCCATGTTGCGGGCGATGAATTGCTGCGACAGGTTGCCGAGCAACTGCAGTCTCGGGTCCGGCACGGCGATACGCTCAGTCGGCTGGGTGGCGACGAGTTTGCGTTGATACTTCACGACTGTGGCGAAGAGGACGCCGTTCGCGTTGCCGAAGGCCTGAGGACTATGGTCGAAGATCTCCGTTTTTCCTGGAGTGGCCAGATTCATACGATCGGCGCCAGCATCGGAATCGTGCCCATCTCGCCAGAGCGGAGACGCCTCAGCGAAGTTATGGGCGCTGCCGATGCGGCCTGTTACCGCGCCAAGGATTCCGGCAGAAACCGTGTCCATCTTTTCATCGAGGACGACACTACCGCTTTGCAAAGACTAGGCGAACTCGGCTGGGTGGCCAGAGTCAAGCAAGCGCTGCAGGAAAACCGCTTTCATCTTGCAGCACAGCCGATCAGGCCGCTGGCGGATGACGCCGATTTTTTCCATTATGAGTTGTTGGTCAGGATGCTGGATGAGGACGGCCGGGAAATCCCGCCAGGCGCTTTCTTTCCGGCGGTTGAACGCTACAACCTGTCCATCCGCATGGATCGCTGGATTATCATCAAGGCGCTCGCCTGGCTGGCGGAATACAACCCACTGATGAATGACAACAGCAAGTTCTTCATAAACCTGTCGGCTGATTCGATTGCCGACATTGGTTTTGCCGACTCGTTATCAAGGCAAATCGGTGAAAGTGGCATCCCCGGCGAGAAATTGTGCTTTGAGATTTCCGAAAACATCGCTACGGAAAATCTTTCGGCAACCAACCGGTTCGTAAGCAAACTGAAAGGCCTGGGATGTGAGTTCGCGCTCGATAATTTTGGCAACGGAATTTCTTCCTTCGCCTATCTGAAAAATCTCGCCGTTGACTATGTCAAGATCGATGGCGTCTTTGTGCGCAGCATGGGAGACGACGATATCGACTGGCAAATGGTTAAATCGATCAACGAGATCAGTCATGCCATGCAGAAGAAAACGATTGCCGAGCACGTGGAGTCCGAAAAAGTCATCAGGAAACTGCAAAAATTGAAACTTGACTTTGCGCAGGGATATGCAATCAGCCGGCCATTGCCTATCGATCAGATTGTCCCGTCAAAATAACGGCCGCCAGCCCGGATTATTCATGAATAATCGCGGCTGGAATCTGTTCATTCGGTCCGTAGCGCTTCCACCGGTATCATCGCCGCGGCGCGGCGCGCAGGCGCAACGCCAGCCAGCAGCCCGATCAATATAGCGGCAAACTCTGCCAGAAAAACGAAATATAACGGTGTATGGACCGGCATCGAGGGAATCAGCTGGTTGATCATCCACGCGCCACCCCAACCGACCACCAGCCCCGCAAACCCGCCGGCCGCCGCCAGCAGAATGGCCTCGCCTAGGAACAACGTGAGTATCTGTCCCTTGCTGGCTCCCAGTGCCCTGAGCAATCCCACTTCGCTGGTTCTCTCGCTTACCGATATCGTCATTATGCTGAATATTCCGACGCCACCGACCAACAGGGAAATACCCCCCAATGCGCCGACCGCGAAGGTCAGCACGCCCAGGACCGAACCAAGCACATCCATCATTTGCTGCTGCGTCGTGATGGTCACGTCTTCGCCACCATGACGCGCGATCAACAGCCGCTTGATGCCAGAGACCAGCTCGTCTACCGGCGCATTTTCCGCGTACAGAATATCGATTTCCATCAGGCCTTCCCGGCCGAAAAGGTCAAGACCACGGGAAGCCGGCACGAAAATCGTGTCGTCCAGGTCGAAACCCAGCATCGTGCCCTTTGGCTCCATGACGCCGACAACCCGGTAACGATCGCCACCGACCCGGATTCGCGCACCCACCGGGCTCTCTTTCGGGAACAGCTCGTTGGCCAGCTTACTACCGAGTACCGCGACCGCACGCGGATTGCGGGGATCATCCGGCGGCAAAAAACTGCCGCTGGCGACATCGAACTGGAACACTTGCGGAAAATCCGGTGAAACGCCGTAAACAGTTGTTCGACGCTGCAACCGGCCAAACTCAATTTCGGCATTGCCCTGCACCATGGTCACGACACTCTCGACGTATGGCAGGCGCCGCAACGCTTCGGCATCGTCGATGGACAACGGGCGTACACTTCCAAAAATGCCGATCGACGCGCCCATGGTCGTCGCCTTGCCGGGATTGATACCGATGATATTGGTGCCAAACTGCGTGAACTCGGACATCACGAAGCGATGAATGCCCTCGCCTATGGAAGTCAACAGGACAACCGCAAAAATCCCGATCGCGATTCCGAGCGTGGTCAGCGCCGAGCGCAGGCGATGCGCCGTCACTGCGCTACCGGCGAGCCGTGCCATGTCCGCGGTTCTCATCTCAACCGCCCCGAAGCGCCTGCACCGGGTCCATTCTTGCAGCCCGGCGGGCCGGCAGCAAACCGATAAACAGGCCGCTGAAAAGAGCCGTAACCATTGCCGCCGCTACCGCCCACCATGGCGGCATGAAGGTTAGCGCGGGGTAGACGATACCCAGAAACCAGGCGCCGCCATAGCCAAGCACCAGCCCGAGTAAACCACCGGTAAACGACAACAACAGGGCTTCGGTTAGAAACAGGCGCTGAACCTGACGCGACCGGGCGCCGATGGCCTTCAGCAAACCCACCTCCGCCGTACGCTGGGTAACCGCGACCAGCATGACGTTCATCACCAGGATACCGGCAACCAACAGGCTGACCGCCGCGATACCGCCGAGCGTCATCGTCAGCGCGACAAAAATTGCATCGAAGGTCTTGAGTACAGCGTCCTGGGTAATGACGGTAATGTCCTCTTCGCCCTGATGCCTGCGCGCGACCGTTTCAAGAATGAATTTTTTCGCCGCAGGCATTTCGTCCCGCGACCTGGCCTGGACCAGTATGCGGAACAAGGACGCGCTGTTAAAAAGCATCTGCGCCGAGGCGACCGGCACTATAACCAGCTCCTCGACGTCGATTCCGATCGCCCGCCCTTCGGATGACAAGACCCCGATGACCCGGAATCGGCGGTCGCCCAGTCGCAGCCATTTTCCCAGCGCGTTGGTATTGGCAAACAATTCCCGTTTGATCTTGGCGCCGATAACGGCAACCGACTGCGGGCGATCGATATCGCCGGCCGGCAAAAACCGGCCTTGAGCCATTTCCCAGTTCCTGACGGCAAGTAGCTCCGACGTCGATCCCAGCACAGGCACCTCTCTGTCCAGCCCCAGGTAGCTGACGGATGCCGAGCCGACAACCAGGGGCGCATATTTTTCGATGGCGGGGCTACGACGCAGCGCAAGGGCGTCGTCCAGCGTCAGGTCCCTGGGTGTTTCGCCTGCAATCAGTGTAGCGCCTGCGCCGGTGGTTTCTGCGCGGCCCGGCAATACAATGAGCAAATGGGTCCCAAGTGAGGAAAACTCACCGGTAACATATCGTCTCGCACCCTCTCCCAGCCCGGTCAGTACGATGACCGCCGCCACGCCAATCGCCATTGCAAGCAGAAGCATGCCGGCGCGGGCGCCTCTCCGCAGCAGGGCGCCTGACGCCAACTGCAACAAATCAAGTGTCCTCATCGCCCCGCTCCTGGGTATCGGCAACGATCGCGCCATCTATCATTTTGATCTTCCGACGCGCGCGATCACCAATAATCGGGTCGTGGGTAACAACAAGCACCGTCAATCCACTGTCATTCATGGTTTCCATCAACTGAATTACCTCGGCGCCCGAGACGCTGTCCAGGTTTCCCGTCGGTTCGTCGGCCAGCAGCACATCTGGCCTGGTGATCGTCGCCCTGGCTATCGCGACCCGTTGACGCTGACCACCGGAAAGCTGGTCGGGCCGGTGTTCTGCACGGTCCTCCAGGCCGACTTTATGCAATATTTCCTGCACCTTCGGTTTTCGTACCGCGGGCGCCTCTTCTGCAAGTATCAACGGTAATTCGATGTTCTCCGCGGCGCTGAGACGTCCGATCAAGTGAAAAAACTGGAACACGAAGCCGATTTTCCTGCCGCGCAGTCGGGCCAGTTGTTCGTCATCTATCTGCGTGGTTTCCCGGCCATCGAGCTGGTATGTCCCCGAGCTGGGCTGGTCGAGTAATCCCAGGATATTGAGCAACGTAGACTTGCCGGAACCGGATGGCCCCATGATCGACAGGTACTCACCGCTTCTGATCGTCAGGTCGACGTCATTCAACGCCCTGACCTGCTGATCACCAACCTGAAATATCCGGTTGATTTTCTCCAGGTGGATCATACTGCTCGCCTAATCCGCCTGGGCGATCACACCCGGCGCGACACCGGCACGATCCACGGAAACGACGACTCGCTCTCCGGCCTTAAGGCCGCCAAGAATTTCAGTATAGTCCCAGTTTCCGATGCCGGTTGAAATCGATCTTTCCTGCAATATGCCGTCGTCGCCGAGTACCAGCACCTTGTCGTCGTTGATCGCCTGCGTAGGAATCCGCAGGGTAGCTTCACGTTCGGCAAGGATAATTTCCAGGTCAGCGCTGTATCCCGGCAGCAACGCCTGATGCGCCGGGATCGTGTCGATTTCCGCTTCCACTTCCACGGTTCTCGCCTGTTTTTCGAGATCCAGCACATAGGGCGCTATTCGCCGGACATGACCCGTGAAAATCTGCCCGGGAAACGCATCCATCGTGATACGCGCCGGCATGCCAACGCGAATCGCCGGTGCATCCACTTCATCTATCGGAGCCGATATGTACAGACACGAGTTGTCGACCAGGTCGACGGCCGGTGGTGTGGGGATGCCGACCGGTGATGGCGTGACGAATTCGCCGATTTCCCCATTGATCTCGGCAACGGTGCCCGCGAACGTCGCCCTGAGCTGGGTCTTCGCCAGCGATGCGGTCGCAATATCCCGCTTCGCATCGCTCACGCTGATCAACGCTCGGGCCGCACGGCAACCCGCTTCGGTCGCATCGGCGCGACCCACAGCCGCTTCGGTTTTTTCCTGAGATGCCAGCGCCTGGCTCAGCAAACGTGTCAGACGCCTGGCTTCCTTGTCTGCCGTGGCGGCAATCGTACAAGCCTCTTCCGCCTGGACCCGACTGGCCTTGATATTTCTTTCCGCCAGCTGTAGTTCCGCCTTGCGGTCATCGTTCCACAGTTCCAGAAGAAGTTGGCCCTGCTCGACCACATCGCCTTCCGTGACATACATTGCGGATATCTGCCCGCCGATTTGCGGCGCCAGCATCGCCCGGCGACAGGCGACAACGGTACCCGCCCGCGTATTGGCCACCGAAGACCTGACATCGCTCCGCTCGACTTCCGCAACCGAAACCTTCAACGGACCAGGCCGTGACAAAACCATAAAAACGAACACGATTACGACGACCGGAGCAATCCATAGCAATCGTTTGAGCCCTTTTCTCATGCAGTTCCCCGATTGGAATCAATGCCACACAGTCGCAGCATTCATTACAGATTACGCGGCATGTTAATAAATGAAAATACGTAGTCGCCTTGAGCCATCGAATACTTCTTCACGCATTCAACGGCAACGACAAGGAAAAACTTGACTGAAAGTCGGAGTCAGAATTGACTGGCTCCGAATATCGATTTTTTTAGACAGACTGCTAATCCACCGTATCCGATTCCTCAGTGATGTTTTCAAACAGCACCGTGGACAAATACCGTTCGCCTGTATCTGGCAGCATGGCGAGCAAGACCGAACCCTGATCAGCATTTTCGGCAACTTTCAGTGCTGCGCAGAACGTCGCTCCACTGGAAATTCCGCAGAATATACCCTCCTTTTGCGCCAGATCTATTGCCGCTTCCCTGGCCTCGACATCACCGATCGTAACCACGTCATCGATGACCTCCTTATCGAGTACCGAGGGCATGAAGTCCGGCGTCCATCCCTGGATCGTGTGTGGCTGCCATTCATCACCGCCAAGCAACGCGGCTTTTTCAGGCTCTGCGGCAATGATTTTTATCCCCGGCCGCGCCGTTCGCAACATCTGGCCAGCGCCGGTCATGGTGCCACCGGTGCCATAACCGGTGACCCAGTAATCCAACCGCATATCCGCAAAATCCCTGAGTATCTCTGGTCCGGTGGTATTGCGGTGATACTCCGGGTTGGCTTGATTATCGAATTGCTGGGTCAGATACCAGCCATGTTTTTCAGCGAGTTCTTCGGCCAGTTTGACCATGCCGGTCGCGCGTAACTCCGCCGGCGTCAGGACGACCTTCGCGCCGAGGATTTTCATCAGTTTGCGCCGTTCAACCGAAAAACTCTCGGCCATCACCGCGACGAAGGGATATCCACGGACCGCACAAACCATCGCAAGTGAAATCCCGGTATTTCCCGAGGTCGCCTCTACAACGGTCTGGCCCGGCTTCAATTCGCCTTTGCGCTCCGCGTCGTTGATGACGCCCAGCGCCAATCGATCCTTGACTGAGGACAGCGGGTTGAACGCCTCGCACTTGACGTATATATCGACGTGCCCTGGTGCGAGCCGGTTGATACGGACCACCGGTGTGTTGCCGACTGTGGCGAGAATATCCGGGTAAATCATGGCCTGACCTTTTTGTTGCGGCTACTGCATTAAAGTAGCAGGCCACCCGGTGCTCCGCCAGTTATCCGTGTCCGTATGCGATCAAAGAGGAAGCTGCAAAGACCTGAGCTAAAAAATGTTTGGGCGGAAAGGTTCTGACCCGGTGTGCCTCGAACCTGCATATTGCATGAAGGCTAAAATTGTTGCGCCAGTTCCCAGGTCAGGATCTCCGCCTTGCGGTCCACTCCCCACCGGTATCCACCCAGTGCGCCGCTTGCCCGCAGCACCCGGTGACACGGGATCAGCCAGGCCACAGGATTTCTGCCCACCGCATTGGCAACCGCACGGTGGCTGGTCGGCCTGCCGACAATCCCGGCCACTTCGCTGTAACTGGTCTGGCTACCGCTGGGGATTTTTAGCAATGCCTGCCAGACCTGCATCTGAAAGTTCGTGCCCTTCAGGCGAAGACGCAGGGCATTCCCCCCGCCTGAAAAAATCTTCCTGGCAAGCGCGGACATGACGTCGTCATTTCTTTCCAGAGTCGCGTTCGGCCATGCGTTGCTCAGCTCATTGACCGCGTCATCCTTACCTTTATCGACAAACGATAAGTGACTCAGGCCCCGTTGGGTGCCGGCAAGCAACACATCGCCAAAGGGGCTTTCCGAAAATCCGTATTCCAAAACCAGGCCTGCGCCGCCATTCTTGTATTCGCCAGGCGTCATTGCCTCTATGGTGACAAACAGGTCATGCAGGCGCCCTGGTCCCGACAGGCCAGCATGTAGGGATGCCGACAAGACACTGGCTTGCCGGTCGAGGCTTTCCTTAGCGGCCCGTAGCGACAGGAACTGGACCAACTGCTTCGGAGTCACACCGGCCCAGCTTCTGAAAAGACGGTTGAAATGCCAACTGCTCAGACCGGCGTGATTCGCGATCTCTTCAAGCCTCGGCTGATCCTGGAAATGGTCCAGGATGAATCCGATCGCAGTAGCGATACGCTCGTGATTTCTCGGGTCAAGATTTACGGCCTGCCGATTCATGGCCCTACTTTAACGCCAGAAAGAAACGCCGCCCACCCGAAATTTGCTGTAGCGGATATGAAAAATCTTGACTATTATTAACTTAATAGTATAGTGCATCTCATAATGCTATCTGATTCAGAAGAGCCCGATACCCAGGACGAAACCACAGGCCTGTTCCTGCGCAAGTTCCAGAAGGAGTTGAACGCCGGCACGTTGTCGCTGGTACTTCTGTGCGTGTTAGATCAGGCGAAGGAAGAGCTTTACGGATACCAGATCGCCAAGCTGCTGGAGAAAGCCGGCGGTGGCCAAACCATGTTCAAGCAGGGCGCCCTGTACCCCGTACTGCGGGGACTGAGTGCTAATGGTCTGCTATCGAGCCGGGTCGAGCCATCTACTTCCGGTCCACCGCGGCGTTATTACCAGATCACCGGTAACGGCCGCCTTATTTTGACTAAATGGCGGCATGCCTGGCAGGCAACCCGGGATTTTGTAGACACATTAATGAACACAAAGGATGAGAAATGAACAAGCCGGCCCCCCGATCGATAGAATCCTACCTGGAGCAATTGCGGCAAGCCCTGCACGGACAAGATTCCGCGGTCATCCAGGACGCTTTGTACGATGCCGAAGAATATCTTCGCGCCGAGGTCGCCGGTCAGGCTGACCGACCGGAGGCCGAAGTACTGGAGGCGATCGCCAGTACTTATGGTGCGCCGGAAGAGGTGGCCCAGGCCTATATCGATACCGAAATAAAGGTCCAGGCCGCGCTCGCCACCCCGAAATTTCGTGAACCGAAATCACTGGCGGGCAGGTTGTTTGGCGTATTCCTGGATCCAAGAGCGTACAGCAGCCTGTTCTACCTGGTGTTTTCGATGGCCACCGGAATATTTTATTTCACTTTTGCCGTAACGGGTTTGTCCTTGTCGGCGGGCTTGATGATCCTGATTATCGGAATTCCCTTCTTTTTGCTGTTTCTTGCGATGAGCAGAGTTTTGTCGCTCGTGGAAGGGAGAATTATCGAATCATTCCTTGGCGTACGAATGCCGCGCCGACCGACATACGATACCAGCGAGGGCGGTATTACAGAGCGCATCAAGCTGATGCTCAAGGACGCACGCACCTGGACTACCCTGCTCTACATGTTGTTGATGCTACCGTTGGGTATTTTCTACTTTACGTACGCGGTGGTTGGTCTTTCCGTTAGCCTGTCCTTCATCGTCGCACCTGTAATCTACTTGCTCGATTATCAGGGCCTGGTATTCGTCGACGCCACAATCGGCTACATACCCGAGTGGTTTCTTCTCGGTCCCGGGTGGGCGACACTTTTCTACATGGTGCTTGGTTTTTTCATGCTCGTTCTCGTAATGCATGGCGCCAGGGGGCTGGGCGCGGTGCAGGGGCGCATTGCCAAGACGCTGTTGGTAGAATCGGGGCATGAATAGAGCCTTTCAAAGGTACAAAAAAACCATCAGGACAAACGCCTGCCGCACGCTCATTGTCGTGGCAGGCGTTTTTCTTCTGCTGGCGTGTCCGGCAGACGCCGACGGAGTCAAAGGTTTCACCCAAACGGCTATCCAGATCGAGACGCCGGCTGGCCGCAGTATGGAATTCACTGTTTTTCTTGCCTTGTCGGGAAAGCAACACGCGCGTGGTCTGATGTTCGTCGATGAACTTGGTGAACGCCAGGGAATGCTGTTCGTCTATCAACGATCCCAGAATATCAGCATGTGGATGAAAAACACGAAGTTGCCGCTTGACATGCTGTTTATCAGGCAGGACGGCACCATCGCCCGCATAGAAAAAGAAACCAAGCCCTATGCTCTCGACAGCATCGTGTCTGGCGAACCGGTATTGGCAATACTCGAACTCAATGGCGGCGTAGCGGACAAGTACGGAATTCAGCCGGGCGCTCGAGTGATCAGCAAGTATTTTGCCAACGATTGACAATGCCGGCGATCAGAAAAATAATTCGTTCCCGTTGCCGCTGACCATTCTCCGCAACGTAATTTCGCCCGATTCCATGGTTTCGCCGTCACCGGACATCATTTTATATTCTTCGCGAATCTGGTTGTCGTCGATAAGTTTTTGCCGCGTCCTTTGCTTGGCCTTCCCGCTTTGCCCAAGGAACTCGCCGGGGACCTCGTGCAACAAAGTCTTGCTGCCAATATCAAACTCGGCCGGGAAAATGTTTTTAGCGGCACTCAGCGCGCTCATGTAGAGAAATTCGTAATTCCCATCCTGCTCGTTGAACGTGACATAGAAAAGCCTGTCCCTGGGTTCATAAAGATCGGGAAAACCGCTGGTCGCGCGAACATGGGTAAATATGTCATCACAACGAATCGCCGTGCGATCGAGCACCCACACACAGGACCGGGTACCGCTTGCTTCGGCGAACTGGCCACCGGAAATCGTCTCACGGCTGGTCATCGCCCAGATTCCGACGAGGTAATCCAGGTCCGCCATGCGGGCGTGGCGCTCGCTTGGAAACAAGCCGTCATGGATAGCCGGAACACTGACGGCGTAAAGTGCTGGAGACAGCAACAGTGCTGGCAGAAAAAGGAACCGCAATATCTTCATATTTCTTCCCGATTGTTGATATCCAAGATAGCAACCGAGCAAGCCGAAATGCCGTTTATTGCGGTATCAGGACAGAATCCGTCGTTAAGATGCCAGAGGCACCTGAAGCGGCCTCCTTCAGCGCTGCACTGGTTGACTCAGATCACTGCCTAATTGCCCCAAATCATTAGCCCCTGTCCTATACTTGGTATCAGCAGTAGCGACTTTCACAGGGCAGAAAAAAAAACAACAGGGAGGCTATTGCCGGTGCCTGACGAATCCGGGAGGTCACTATGCGACGAATCTCAGGCTGTACGCTGATTATCGTTTGCCTGCTTGTCCTGTCCGCTTGCGACAATGGCGCGGCCCCGGGGCAGGGCAAGACCTTGCCAATAGCAGAAACCCCTCCGGAGCCCGCGGAAGATTGTACGCTGGTTGTAGGCTGGGACCCGTGGGAGCCATACCAGTACCAGGATCTCGGCGGCGAATTGCGCGGCCTGGATGTTGAATTGATCAGGGGAATTACCGCAAGAATCGGCTGCAAGACCAGGTTCCTGGCCAGTGACTGGTCCAGCCTGCTCGAAATGCTGAAAAAGGGTGAAGTCGACATGCTGCCGGGCGCAACGAAGACCATGCGCCGGGCCGAATTCGCCATGTTCTCGGACCCTTACCGCGATGAGACCTTCGCACTCTTCGTGCGCACCGGGGAGAAAGGACGACTCAACGCAGACAAGCTGGGTGATCTGCTCGAGCGGGGTTTCAAGATTGGAGTGGTATCTCAATACCTTTATGGCGACGAAATTACGGCTCTGCAGGACAGCGCCGAATACGGAGACCTGTTCGTCAGCGTACCGATATCGGAAATGAATTTCTCAAACCTGATGAATTTTGAGGCGGACGGATTTCTGGAGGATCCATTCGTCGCCGCCGCGGTCATTCGCAAAAAAGGCCTGGCCGAAGAAGTGGAAGCCCACCCGATCGTTATCAAGACCGGGGAAGTTCGGTTGATGTTTGCAAAAGCGTCGGTCGAGCAATCGCTGGTGGACGCGATCAACGTCGCCTTGGGGGAGCAAGAAAGCGATGGCAGTTATGCTGCGCTGCTCGAAAAATACCTGAACTAGCAATCTGTCTGATTCGGGACCAATCTACTGCGGCAGCGGGAAATCCATGCTATTCGGGAGGCGACAGGCAGCGCAGCTCGTAGCGCAAATGGTAGCGATACGGGTTGTCATCGGCCGGCGTGTAGCGCCTGCGTGATACAACTGAGAAGCCTTGCGGACAGAATCCCCGGATTTCCATCCAGCCGGCCGCCCATTTCATGCGCTGAACATCCCCGCTCGGGCTATCGGGATACTGGGCGTTGGTTTTGGCTTCGAAGAGCAACAGGCCATCGTCACGATCTGGCAGGATTTTCAGACTGCTCATGCTATGGCGTTCGAAGTCGGTGCGCCCGATGGATTCGCAGCTACCCGCCAGCACTGCCACAAGAATGATGCCCAACCGACACCTGTAGCACCTCCAAAACTTATTCATCAATCACCAACTGCGTGGTCACGACGGCTGTGTTGCCGGTACTCGTATCCACTGCAAACACCACCAGTTCCATCTCGCCGGATGCGGTTGCCGGTACGACGGCGCGATAATGACTGGTTTCGCCCGTGTACTCCAGATCGGCCTCGGATACCAGCGTATCTCCGTTCCATAACTGGCCCTTGATCGTGTACTGATCGGAATCCCACAACCCACCTGGCTCGGTCGGACAACCGCACATCATGACCAGCTTCACATGGACCGGAATATCGTCACTATGGCCAGCCAGTTGCGGGACATCGGTCATTTCGAGAACAAAACCTGGCAACGCCATGGTCCAGCCATCGGTGATGTCATGGCCCGGGATCAGCCAGTGAGTCGCGCTGACCTGCGCCATGGAATCCGGAAATCCCAGTGGGCCACTGGCCTCGACCCGAACCCTGGTTGGCCGGCTGATATCGATGCTGGTGCTAAAAACCGCGGCACCGTCGGTGACTATGGATGCGCCTCGCTCCCTGGGCTCCCGCATGATCAGCCCGGTGTCACCGGTCGTGCCCCGGGTGATCCCGCTGGCCAGCACGGCACCATCTTCGATATTCGTAATGACAACCCTGGCGCCGCCCATGCTCGTGCCGACGAACTTGGCATCGTTGGCGAGGACCCGGACGTTAACGTTGACGGGCTCCGCCAGCGATGCGCAGGCCGTAAAACCGAAAAGCAATAATACGATGACTCGGTTCATAGTGATTCCATCCTCATATCAACCCGCCTGCGCTCCAAATCCGCCTGGGGTCGCTCCTGACTATGGCAAAAACGCGGCGCTTAGCCTAGCCTAGTAATAATCGTTTTGTTACAAGTGGTTCTTATGCTTCGCAGACTATTGCTAAATTCATTCCTGCATCTTGCCATCCTGGTGTTGGCCACTGGCCAGGCATTTGCCAAGGATAATGCAGAAACGAGACATTCCGGTGTATCCCGCGTTGTCGTCTTTGCCGATGTTCACGGCGCCTATGAGAACCTGACCGCCATCTTGAGACAAGTGGGCATTATCGACGAGCGGAACAACTGGTCCGGTGGAGACAGTTACCTTGTCAGTACTGGCGATATCCTGGATCGCGGCCCGCGATCGCGCGAAGCCCTGGATCTGCTGATGTCTTTGCAGACGCAGGCCGGCAAAACCGGCGGCAGGGTTCTGCTGGCGCTGGGCAATCACGAAATGATGAACATGATCGGCGACTGGAGATACGTGTCCGAGCAGGAAATCGCCGGGTTCGCGGACGACGAGACAGTGGAACAACGCCAGGCTGCGTATGCGAGTTACCGGCGGCAGCCAGGTCAGGAATCGCTGTCGGACGATCAGGCACAGGCGGAATTCGATGAGCAATATCCGGCCGGATATTTTGCCCGGCTCGAAGCTTTTTCGCCGCAAGGTAAGTATGGAAGTTGGCTGCTTGAGCAGGCCGTTGTGCATATCGTCAACGACACACTGTTCGCTCACGGTGGCCTGGCCCCTGTGATCAGCGAAACACCGCTGGCGGAATTGAACCAGACTCTGATGGCGGAAATTCGCCAA
Organism: Gammaproteobacteria bacterium; assembly: GCA_027292775.1. GTDB lineage: Bacteria > Pseudomonadota > Gammaproteobacteria > Steroidobacterales > MnTg04 > MnTg04. The sequence continues at coordinate 15,015 of JAPUGL010000135.1, forward strand.
TACGCGGAGGCCTGGCATGCACTTCACGGGGCCGGCTATGTTTCGTCGAAACAGAATGTGGCGAGTTCGGTCGCCATTGCGAAGACCCTGTCAACGAACGAGGATGTCAGCGATGAGACCCGTCTGGCCGCCGTCGAACTACTGGCTGCCAATGATGGCGTCGCGCTCAATACCAACGGCCCGCTATGGTATCGCGGCAGCGCGCTTTGCTATCCGCTAAGTGAAGGCAACAACACCATTCGAGCGCTGCAGAAACAACAGGTGCAACGCGCGGTACTCGGGCACACAATCACAGCAAGCCGGAAAGTCGAAAACCGCGATGACGGCAGAATCATCCTGCTGGACACAGGCATGCTGACCTCGGTCTACGGTGGCCGCACCGCCGCATTGATAATCGATGAGCATGGTCTGCAGGTCAGCTACCTCGATCATGAGGGTCTGGAGCCGCCGCTGGTGCAGACACGAAAAGTAGGCGCCCGGCCCAACAATATGACGGATGATGAGCTGGCGGAATTCCTGCGTACCGCGAGCGTGATCGGCAGCGAAGCGATCCCCGTTGGCGTCACCCAGCCGACCCGGCTTACTCTGGAAAAAGATGGCGTTCAACTGCAGGCGATATTTAAGACCGAGTCGACCGAAATTCGCCGTGGCCGCGGACCGAACAAGAACCGCATGCTGAATACTTCAGACCGTTGGCAATATGAAGTTGCCGCTTACCGGCTGGATCGCATGCTGGGTCTCGATATGGTCCCGGTCGCCGTCGAACGCAATATAAACGGCGAGGATGGCGCGCTGATTTTCTGGATGGATGGCTTGATCAGCCTGCTGAAAAAAAACCGGGAGAAGATCAGCGCCGATGGCTGGTGTCGGCTGCAACCACAACATGACCTGATGTATGTCTGGGATACGCTTATCTATAACGATGATCGCACGCAGCAGAACGTCACTTACACGCAAGACGACTGGATGCTAAAACTGATAGACCAGTCGCGCAGTTTCCGAACCTACCGCAACAAACCGCCTTACGTGCGCGAACGCGAGCTGAGGATGACGCAGAAAATGGCCGACCGCCTCGCGGCGCTGGATTCCGACCAGTTGAGCGCCGAGCTTGGAGCGTATGTAAATCGCGACCAGATTCGCGCCCTGCTCAAACGTCGAGACAGTCTGATCAACAACTGGGCGGAAATTCAGTCGCCCTGATGTCACCTGTACGAGCAAGAAAATTCAGTTATTATCACGCCATCAGTGACTGGTGGTGCCATCGCAGCACACATATTGCGGGACGCCATCACTGCGACAGCCGGGGAGTTACCCAATGAAACTTTCTAGAATTCTTCCGTTTTTGTGCGCCGGCCTGATCTGGGCGAATGTGACTTTGGCCGAGGAGAAGGCCGGACAATGGTACCTGACACCCGGGGCTATCGGCGTATGGGTCGCCGACGGCCAGCCAAGGGAAGACGAGTCCGGTTTTGCCGTTGGCTTTGGCCGCGCCCTGACCGACAAGGTCAATCTTGAACTGGTATACACCAACGTCGATCATCCAGGCGGCGGGGGGGCGGATCAGGATATCCGCGAGTTGGAGCTAAACTTCCTGCGTGTCTGGTTCCGTGAATCGAGCTGGTCGCCCTATTTTCTGCTGGGCCTGGGCGCGATGAATATCGACAGCTCGGATCCGGCTCGTGATTTTCGTGAAAAATCAGCTTCGATCGGCATGGGCTTGTTTATCGATCTGGGCCGTGGCGGCACAGTCTCATTACGCCCAGAACTGAGGCTGAGAAAGTTTTTTTCGCCGAACGGCTCAACCAATGACATGGTTGTGATGGTTGGCCTGCAGATACCGTTTGGCTCTCCCCACGAAGATCCCGCGCCGCCCCCGCCCAGCGATTCGGATGGCGATGGCGTGGTCGATGGCGTTGATCGGTGTCCTGGCACGCCACGCGGCAGAGTCGTCAAGCCGAACGGATGTGAAAATGACGGCGACGGCGATGGTGTAGTCGATGGTGCTGACCTCTGCCCGGGCACACCATCCGGTGCGCCGGTCGATGGGCGCGGTTGCCCGCTCGATAACGACGGTGATGGCGTGGCCGACTATATGGACGATTGCCCGGGTACGCCGGCCGGCACGCGAGTCGACGGTCGCGGCTGCGAATTGCAGGAGGAAATTCACCTGCGAGGCGTTAATTTCGAGACCAACTCGGCTGACCTGACCGTCGCTTCGTCGGCACGTCTCGACGATGCCACGGCCACGCTGGTCAGGAACAGCGACTTGCGAGTCGAAGTTGCCGGTTATACGGACAGCGCCGGATCGGCGTCGTATAACCAGAACCTTTCACGGCGCCGGGCCCAGTCTGTCATGGACTACCTTGTCAGCCATGGCGTCGATGCCGGCATGTTGAGCGCAACGGGTTATGGCGAAAACAACCCGATCGCCAGCAACGCCACAGCCGCAGGCCGTGCAGAAAATCGCCGGGTTACCCTGCGCATACTTGGCGAGTAAGAGCCATGTTTTCAGCCCCGGTGGCGTCTGGCCACCGGGGTTTTTGCACCTGTCGGGAGACCCGGATCATGATTTTTCGTTTGCTGACTGTTTTCCTGCTTTGCGTCGCGGCCGTTGGCAGTGACCATGCCGGTGCCGCGGAGGCGCCATATGCGTTCGTCAATGTCAACGTGTTGCCGATGGATAGCGCAGTCGTTCTGGCGTCGCAAACGGTAATTATCGAAGACGGCCGCATCAGCAGAATAGGTCCGGCCGATGAAATCCGGCTGCCCCTGGGTACACAGGAAATCCGTGGCGATGGTCTTTACCTGATGCCTGGTCTGGCGGAAATGCACGCACATGTTCCTGGGCTATCCGATCCGGATATCCTGGACCGAATCCTTTTTCTATATATCGCTCATGGCATCACTGTCATCAGGGGCATGCTGGGCGCAGCGGATCATCTGGATCTCAGGCGGCAGCTGGCGCTGGGGCACCGGTTGGGGCCTCGACTGTACACATCCGGACCATCGCTGAATGGTTCCAGCGTTAACGGTCCCGCGGACGCAGGCAGCAAGGTCAGACAACAGCAGGCCGCGGGCTTTGACTTCGTCAAACTTCACCCCGGTCTGAATCTGCGCGAATTCAGGGCGATCGATCGAGTGGCCGACCAGCTTGGCATCCCCTACGCCGGTCATGTCGGCTTGCTGATCGGGGTGCCCGAAGCGTTGCGGCTGGGCCAGGCCAGTATCGATCACCTGGACGGTTACCTGCAGGCGCTGGTTCCAGAGGACACGGTCTATCC
>JAPUGL010000136.1 GCA_027292775.1 Gammaproteobacteria bacterium
TATGCCTTTCCGGGAAAGCAGGTGGCAGCGCTGGGCGTTGCCGGCCAGATTATTCCTTGGAATTTCCCGCTGCTGATGGCGGCCTGGAAAATTGCACCCGCATTGGCATGCGGCAATACTGTGGTGTTGAAGCCGGCTGAGACTACACCGCTGAGCGCGCTGAAACTCGCCGAATTAATCCGTGACGCCGGCCTGCCGCCCGGAGTGGTCAATATCGTCACCGGCGCCGGCGATACCGGCGCAGCCCTGGTCGAACACCCGGACATCGACAAGATCGCGTTTACCGGATCCACTGAAGTAGGCCGTGTGATCCAGAAAAGCCTCGCCGGGTCATCCACGAAATACACGCTGGAACTGGGTGGCAAGGCCGCAAACATAATTTTTGCCGACGCCGCGATCGATGAGGCCGTCGAAGGCATCGTCAACGGCATCTTCTTCAACCAGGGTCATGTTTGCTGCGCCGGCTCGCGCCTGCTGGTCCAGGAATCGGTCGCGGACGAGGTTATCCGGAAACTGAAAGATCGTATGGAATCGCTGATCGTCGGTGATCCACTGGACAAGAACACCGATATCGGCGCGATCAACTCATCCGCGCAGCTGGAAAGAATCGAGGAATATCTGGTTATCGGCCAGGAGGAAGGCGGCGAGATGTACCAAAGTTCAGCCTCGCTGCCGGAAACCGGTTACTGGTGCCGCCCGACCCTGTTCACCGGTGTATCGCAGTCAAACCGTGTGGTGCAGGAAGAAATCTTCGGGCCGGTGCTGGCCATCCAGACTTTCCGGACGCTCGAGGAAGGCCTGGACAAGGCGAATAACAGCCCGTATGGGCTGTCCGGCGGTATCTGGACCGACAAAGGCGCGAAGATATTCAAAATGACCCGTGCCATTCGTGCCGGCGTGATCTGGGCAAACACTTTTAACAAGTTTGACCCGGCGTCGCCATTCGGTGGTTACAAGGAAAGCGGTATGGGACGCGAAGGCGGCCTGCACGGACTCGATGCCTACCTGGACTTGTCGTGACGGTGATGATTCATGGCCAATACTAAAGACAAAAAAACGCGCCTGGCGGTCGGAAAGACCTACAAGATCTATATCGACGGCAAGTTCCCGCGTACCGAGTCCGGCCGCTACTACGCCTTGAAAAACAAGGATGTGGTCATCGCCAACATCTGCCTGGGCAGCCGCAAGGACACGCGCGAGGCCGTGGTCGCCGCACGCAAGGCATTCCGCGGCTGGTCACAATTCAGCGCGTACCTGCGCGGGCAAATACTTTACCGGATCGCGGAGATGCTCGAAGGGCGCAGCGAACAGTTCGTGGCCGAACTCGTTACCCAGGGCGTAACGAAAGCGAAGGCCAGGACCGAGGTCGCCGCCAGCATCGACCGGCTGGTTTATTACGCGGGCTGGACCGACAAATTCCAGCAGATTTTCAGCTCTGTAAACCCGGTCAGTTCCTCGCATTTCAACTTTACCGTTCCCGAGCCGACCGGCGTCGTCACGATTATCGCGCCGGAGGAAAGCGGCTTGCTGGGCCTGGTCTCAAACATCGCTGCCGCCATCGCCGGTGGCAACACCTGCGTGGCGCTGGCCTCTCATTCGATGCCTCTGAGCGCGATCAGTTTCACTGAGGTTCTGCACGCATCTGACGTGCCCGCGGGCGTGGTCAATGTCCTGACCGGGTCGCGGGAAGAACTGACCGAACAATTCGCTGCACACATGGATGTGAATGCGATCGTATATTGCGATGGTGATGCGGGCGTGGACCGGGAAATCCAGTTACACGCCGCGAATAATATCAAGCGAGTGGTCCGGCGCACCGGTATCGACTGGAACGCCGAGAAGGCCCAGGGACCCTACTTCATCCGCGATACGCAGGAATTCAAGACGACCTGGCACCCGGTGGGTGGCTAGGATTACTCGTAGATTAATGAGATTGGAATCCCGCGGCAGAAGACGGATTCAACCGACCTTCCTTAATAAATCAACACAGCCGCCAGTGCTGATACAAGTTACCAGCGCACCGATAACTGTTTGAGGCCTCGAAAAACGAGCCCGGTACGGTATTCAGGATGTTCATCCACCAACTGAACACCAGGAAACCGCCGCAGCAACTTGTTGAACAGGATTCCCAGTTCCAGGCGCGCCAGCGGCGCCCCCAGGCAGAAATGCGGACCCAGGCCGAAAGCCAGGTGTCGGTTCGGATCGCGGCCAATATCGAAACTGTCGGGCCGTTCGAAGGCAGCCGGATCACGGTTGCCGGAGCCATAAAGCAGGCCAACCTTGTCGCCTTGCCGGAATTCGAAATCACCATAGCTCATGTCTTCGAGCACGAAACGATGAAAAAACTGAAGCGGCGAATCGTAGCGCAGCATTTCCTCCGTCGCCGTTTTCATCATCGATCGATCGCGTTGCAGTCTCCGGCCTTGTTCAGGATGACGCAGCAATGCAAGCAGGCCGTTGCCGGCTGAATTGACCAATGCTTCATGACCGGCGTTGAGCAACATCATGCAGCTTGCGATCAGTTCGTCCTTATTCAGAATTTCTCCATCGCTCTCGAGCAAGGCGAATGCGCTGATCAGGTCGTCCCTGGGATCGCTGCGGCGCAGCTCGGCAAGTTCGCCAAGCATGCCGGCAAACTCTTCCGTCGCGGCCTCGGCGCGCACCACATCTTCCTCGCTGTGGTCTTTCTCATACAGCCTGACGATATCCGCAGACCACGGCCGCAGGCGGTGGCGTTCCTCGGCGGGCCAACCCAGCATTTCGCTAATTACATAAACCGGTAAAGGAACTGCGATCTCTGCCAGAAAATCGATTTCCTTGCAGTCAACGACCCCCTCCAGCAACTCATCCACCAGCATTTCGATGCGCTGGCTTAGCCCACCGATGCGGCGCGCATCGACCGCCTTGGCGAGCAACCGCCGCAATCTTGCATGATCGGCACCTTCCGATTCCAGCAGATTGACCCGAACGAAGCGGCTGTACGCGGGTGTTGCCTGCCAGTCCTCCTGCCGGTGTCTTTCGGTTTTTTCCTCGGGGCCCATGACATGGCTCATCGTTCGCCCCAGGCGTTTGTCGGACAGCAGATTCACTATGTCCCGATAACGCGTGAAGAATGTCAGCCCGAATTCCTCTGAATGGAAAATCGGGTTTTGTTCCCGTAACCGGGCGTACGTGGGATAAGGATTTGCCGCGAAAGCCTGCCCGTAGGGTTGGAGTAGCTCCGGCATCCGATCAGCTAGTTAGTCTTTTCCAGGCGTGGGCCGACCTGCTGGATCACCATGGCGGCGCGTTCCGACCCGAGTTGTGCGCTCTCCGCGAGACTGCTTCCCGTGGTCCAGCCATACAAAAAGCCCGCGATGTAGGCATCACCGGCACCGGTTACGTCGACCACCTTTTCCACCGGAACAGCCGCCTGTATCACGTCGGTCTTGTTATTGACGATAACCGAGCCTTTTTCCGAACGGGTCAGCACGAACAGCGGTTCCAGCTCACGTATCCTGGAAAGTGCGCCATCAAAGGTCTCCGTCCCAAGCAGGCTCATGATTTCTTTTTCGTTGGCAAACACCATTTGTACCGGCCCCTCGATCGCCTCGGCGAATGCATCCCGGTGACGGTCCACGCAGTAGGAGTCCGACAGCGTAAGCCCGACCTCTACCCCGTTCTCTTTCGCCAGACGCATCACCTCGCCGGCGGCGGCCGGCCCTTGCGGGTTATCCCAGATATATCCTTCGAGCAAAACCAGCCCCGCTCCCGCCACCGCCCGCGCGCTGACATGCGTCGGGTTTAGTTCCATGCACGCCCCAAGGTAGGTGTTCATCGTGCGCTCACCGCCCGGGCTGATCAGGATGTACGAACGCGCAGTTGGTGCCGTGTCATTCATCGGCGCCAAAACCACATCGACGCCGAGCGCTTGCATGTCGTGGACAAAGATTCGACCGAGCTGATCATCGGCGACGCAGCCGATATAAGCAGATTTGCCGCCAAGATTTGCCAGGTTGGCGATGGTATTGGCAACCGAACCGCCCGACATCTCCGTCGCCGGACCCATCAATGCGTAAATTTTTTCCGCCTGCTCCTGATCTATGAGCGTCATCGATCCTTTCGGAGCACCGATCTCGGTCAGGATTTCGTCGTCGACATGAGCAAGGACGTCTACAATCGCGTTGCTGATTCCCAGCACCGATACAGGTGATGTCATTTATTTTCTCGCTCTACTAACCCGCATATTTCACCAAGGATCGCGGATTCTGGTTGAAGGCTCGGGCGGCTGAGCACAGGCCTGGAGCGAAACTCATAGCGGTAACTATGGGTTGAGTGAAGGCCAAGCACAGCTGGCCGAGAACCAGCCAGGGCCGCGATAGATGGACGCCGGAATATAGACCGAAATCAGCATTCAACGGACCAATACTCCAAAATACCTCAACCTTCAGCTCCTTGCGCCCCGGCGGCTATCGCCTAGGTGAAATAGGCGGGTCACTTATCTATCAGCAGGGATGAAAGCGGCGAGCTCATCAAGAATAGGCGCGAGGCTCGGTTTGTGTTTCTTTATTTCCTCGACGCTAAGGCCGGACAACTCGTGAGGCAGCACCAGCCACTCATCGATTTCGTGCAGATAATAATCCGGCGGCTTGATCGTCCTTTCCGTCGGCCGGTACCAGACCGATGCAACACGGATGTCGTGAGGCAGGTTTCGTCTGGTTTTAACGGCTAGCTGCTCGATCAGGGCGTTGACGCTGGAACCCGTACTGTAAACATCGTCGACAATCAGCAGCGAGTCCTCGGCACAAATATTCTCCAACAGATATTGCAAACCATGGACACGAATACCCTCGGTCCCCTCGATCATCCGCGTATAGGAATCCGGTCCGTTATAGGAAGTGCGAATGGCGATATGGTCCGTCTTTACGCCAAAATAATCGAGCCCTTCCTGAACTGCGATCCCCACCGCGCTGCCGCCACGCCAGACGCCGACGAGATAGTCCGGCTTGAATCCGGCCCGGTAAATCTTGGCGGCAAGCCTGAAGGAATCCAGCAACAGGTCGTTAGCTGCTATGAATCTTTTGTTCATTGCTGTGTCGATGCCGGGTGGCCCGTGCGGTAGAATTGGCGGAATACTATAGCGGTTAATACTGGAAGTTCTGATCTATTCATGGGCGCAGTAGATTGTGATTCAAAATATACAGGTTCAAGGCGCGAATCGCACGTAATAGCTGGCTATTGCGAAGATTTGCAACACAGAAACTGGATATTTTGGGCGCAAGATTCGAGTTCATAAAAAGATCAGAGCTTCCCTAACCCAGGTAAGCAAGCGGCGGCCCGTGGAAAAAATTGTAATCAGCGCACAGGATTTGCTCGACGATTCGTTTCGCCTCGGCAGCAAAATCATCCAAAGCGGGTTCAGGCCTACCGTAATCATCGCGATCTGGCGCGGTGGAACGCCGGTCGGCATGGCGGTACAGGAAATTCTGTCGTTCTGCGGCATTGAAGCGGATCACATCGCTATCCGGACCTCCTCCTATACCGGGTATGATCAGCGGGAAAGCACCGTCAAGGTGCACGGCCTGAATTACCTCATCAAGAGACTAAGCCACGACGATCGCCTGCTAATTGTCGACGATGTGCTGGATACCGGGCACACCCTGGTGGCGGTCCTGGACGAATTGAAGCGCAGGGCGCGCGGCAATATGCCGGAAGATGTTCGCCTCGCCGTGCCCTGGTACAAACCCGAACGCAACCAGACCGATCTGGTTCCCGACTACTGTATCCATGAGACCCCTGCCTGGCTGGTATTCCCGCATGAACTCGATGCCCTGACCCCGGAAGAAATGCAAAAGCACCGCCCCGTACTTCACCAGGTCATCAGCGAAGCGAAGTCTTAGGCTCGATCCAGGCTACGCAGCGTGATCGCCTCGGCGACATGTGCGCCGCCGAGTTCATCGGAGCTTTCCAGATCGGCGATAGTCCGGGCCAGCCGCAACAAACGATGATAGACCCTCGCCGAAAGCGACAGGCGCGTCATCGCCGCGCTCAGCAATGCCCCCGCTTTTTTGCCCGGGCGGCAAAGTTCATCTACTCGTGGCGGTGTCAGCTGCGCGTTCAGGCATTCCTGCCTCCTGAACTGAATGCTGCGGGCTGCCAGGACTCTCCTGGCGACAGCCCGGCTTCCCTCGGCCAGGTTTTTTTCCCGCAATTCTTCGATCGGCAATCTGGGTACCGGCACCTGGATATCCAGGCGATCGAGCAGCGGCCCCGACAAACGATGTCGATAACGCAGAACCACCTGTGCGCTGCAGTGACAGCGCCCCGAGGGATCGCCCAGGTAACCGCAAGGACACGGGTTCATGGCCGCAATCATCTGGAACGCTGCCGGGAACCGTACTCGCCGCGACACCCTCGCGATATGGATCTCTCCCGATTCCAGTGGTTCTCGCAATGTCTCGAGCACCTGCCGGGGAAACTCCGGCAGCTCATCGAGAAACAATACGCCATGATGGGCAAGCGAGATTTCACCCGGCTGAGGATCGCGCCCGCCGCCGACCAAAGCCGCGGCTGACGCCGTGTGATGCGGACAACGAAACGGTCTTCGCTTCCAGTCGCGCGGATTGAATCCGTTGCGGGTCAGCGACGCGATTGCCGCACACTCCAGGGCGTCTGCGTCGTCGAGACCCGGCAAAATACCGGGCAGACGCTTGGCCAGCATGGTTTTGCCACTGCCCGGCGGTCCGATCATCAGGAGGCTGTGACCACCGGCGGCGGCTATTTCCAGCGCTCGTCGCGCCAGCAATTGTCCACGAACATCGAGCAGATCGGGCGCCGACGCCACAGACGACAGGTTCGCGGCCGGTGGGCAGAGCGGCAATGCCTCGCCCCTGAAGTGCTCACAAACAGCCAGCAGGTGCGATGCGGATCTTGCCGGCAGGCCACAAACCAGTCCGGCCACCGCCTGGTTGCCGGTGGGAATAATCAACTCGCGGTCGCCATCGCGCGCTGCCAGCAAGGATGGCAACAGATCTCGGACCGGGTTGATCGATCCATCCAGCGATAACTCCCCATACATCTCGTAGCTATGCAGTTCGCCGGCCGGCAGTTGATCCGTTGCGGCAAGGATGCCGATGGCGATCGGCAGATCGAAGCGGCCTCCTTTTTTTGGCAAGTCGGCTGGCGCCAGGTTGACCGTAATCCTTCTCGGCGGCACGTCGAAACCGGCGCTTCTTAACGCCGACCGTACCCGGTCCTTGCTCTCCCTGACCGCCGCCTCCGGCAGACCGACGATATTGAACGCCGGCAACCCGCCGGACAGGTATACCTCCACTTTGACCGGCGGTGAACTCAGCCCTTCCAGGCCACGACAGAAAATGACGGCCAGACCCACACCTCAGAGTCTAGGCAGACCCCGGATCGAATTGGCGGTCAATAACGGGTGGGATTGTTCAGTTAACGCGCCGGTTTATAGATGAGCCTGCCGGGTTTAGGATCCTTTCTCCAGTTTCGCCAATCTCTCCTCCAGCGCTTTCAATTTCTCACGCGTGCGCGCCAGGACACCCTGTTGCACCTCGAATTCCTCACGGGTCACGAGGTCCAGTCGTTCGAGCCCACCGCGTAGTACGCCGCGAAAATTTCGTTCCATATCGCTTTGCAGATGCCGCAGGCTTTCCGGCACCGCCTCGGACATTCGCTTGGCGAGGTCATCTATGATTTTGGGATCCATGGTTTTACCCCGGCTTGTAGTCGATCCCGTCGCCGTTTTCCAGCGCCGGGGTGGATGTTAGACTGCTCCCCGTGTCGATACGGAGCAGTCCGAATGAAAATGGTAACAGCGATTATCAAGCCATTTAAGCTCGATGATGTACGCGAAGCCCTGGCAGAGGTTGGAGTTCAGGGCATTACTGTGACGGAGGTCAAGGGTTTCGGACGCCAAAAAGGGCATACTGAGCTTTACCGGGGTGCCGAGTATGTCGTTGATTTTCTACCGAAAATGAAAATCGAGCTTGCGGTTTCCGCGGATTTGCTGGAGCAGGTCGTTGAGGCCATTACCAGTGTCGCACGGACAGGTAAAATCGGTGACGGAAAAATATTTGTTACCGATTTGGAACAGGCGATACGCATCAGGACCGGTGAAACAGGCGAGGAAGCGCTGTAACCGGCTCCGGGAGACGACAGGAATGATGAATAAGCTGGCTATTATTCTGCTTGGATTGAGCGTTTCGATCGGCGCCAATGCCGCAGTATGGATGTGGACGGACGCTGAAGGTGAAGTTAACTACAGCGATTACCCGGAAGTCGCACACGCGGTGCTGGTGGAAATCGAATCCAGTCCCACCGACCGGGCCGCAGTTGCGGCCCAACGCAGGGAAACCATCGCCCTGGAGCGCGAACGTCAGAAAGGCGATCGCCTTCGCCGGGAGTCGGATGCCGAGGACGGCGCGCAGCAGAAGCAAGACCGCGAAATGGCCGAGAAAAATTGCGAAAGATCCAAGGAAATTTACGACACCTACTACAATGCACCACGGCTGTACAAACCGACCGCAGACGGGGGCCGCGAATTTCTTTCTTCCGAGGAAACCGATGCGCTGCGCGCCAAGGCAAAAGCTTCCATAGACGAATGGTGCGGCTAGCCCAAATCTTCGGCAAAAGCCTTCTCAACGAAAGGCGGCATCGCCATGCTGGCCCTGTGCATGTCCGCTGAGTAATAACGCCCTTCGAATGGCAGCTCACGGGCATCCTGCTCGCGGAATTCCATCAGATCCACACCGACGCCAGCAAGCGTCGCCGACCACCAGCCGGAAGGATAAGTTGGCTGGCAAAATTGGTAGGTACGCGTCTGCTCGAAACCTGCCGATTTCATCTCGGCGCGCATCGCCTTAAGAATATCCATATGCAACAACGGAGACTCGCTTTGCTGCACCAGCACGCCGGTTTCTCCCAACGCTCGTAGACAATCGGCATAGAACGCACTCTGGAAGAGTCCGACAGCCGGTCCCACGGGATCGGTGCTGTCAACGATGATGACATCCAACGAACCCGGTTCCTGTCGTTTCATCCACTCGATCGCATCGCTAAACAACAGTTCCGCACGCGGATCGTCGTTCGCCTCGGTCAGTTCAGGAAAATATTTTTCGGCGGCACGGGTTACCGCTTTATCGATCTCTATCTGGATCACCTTCTCGATCGCCGGGTGCCGCAGTCCTTCGCGCAGCGTGCCGCAGACGCCCCCACAGACTATCGCCACACGGCGGGGATCCGGATGGTTCATGATAGGCGGGTGACTCATCATTTCGTGATAAACGAAGTTATCCCTGGCGGTCAGCATAACCAGGCCATCCAGCGTCATCAGGTTTCCCCAGTTCTCGGTCTCAAAAATCTCAAGCTTCTGGTACGGCGTTTGCTCCTCGTGCAACTTTCCCCGAATCTTCAAAGCCTGCGCAAAACCCGCTTCCGGCGCGACCTCGACGAACCAGTTCTTGTCCAGGGTCATATCCTCACTCCAAGCCACCGTAAAACGAGCCGTTGATTATAGTCCTTCGCTATAATCGGCACGACTGACAGCGGCCAGCAAAAGGACTCTCCATTGGTGGATGCCAATCAACAATACCGCGTGCCACATTGGGGCGAAGGTTATTTTCGGGTCAGCAGCAACGGTGATTTTGTCGTTCAGCCAAACGCCGATGAGCAGACGCCCGGTATCGTTCTTGCGGAAGTAATTCGGGCGGCCGGTAAGCAAAATCTGAACCTGCCGTTGCTGGTTCGCTTCAACGATATCCTGAGACACCGCGTTCGGTCCCTGGATCAGGCGTTCAGCGAAGCAATTTCAGCCTGCGAGTATTCCGCCGTTTACCATCCGATCTATCCAATCAAGGTAAATCAGCAGCGCAGCGTGGTGGAGACGATCGCGGGCTGTTCGGGAGCCGGATTCGAATGCGGCAGCAAGCCGGAATTGATGGTGGTGCTGGCGGCCTCGCCGGCTGGCGGAATCATCGTCTGCAATGGATATAAGGACCGCGATTATATTCGCCTGGGGCTGATCGCGACTCGTATGGGATATCGTTGTTACCTGGTCCTGGAAAAACTGTCGGAACTGGATTTACTGATTGACGAGAGCCGGCGACTGGGCGTCCGGCCCTTGCTCGGGCTGCGCGCTCGCCTTTCGCGTATCAGCAAAGGGCATTGGCAAAATTGCGGCGGCGAGAAATCCAAGTTTGGATTCTCCGCCTCGAAGATGATCGATGCGATGCAACGCGTGCGCGAGGCCGGCCTGGAAGAATCGCTACAACTCCTGCATGTGCACCTCGGGTCGCAGATATCGAACCTGGAAGATATCGCGCAAGGCGTCGAGGAAGCGGCCAGTTTTTACGCGGAATTACGCGGGCAGGGGTTTCCGGTTGCGACACTCGATCTCGGCGGTGGCCTGGGCATAAATTACGACAGCATGGGAAAAACGGATATTTTCTCCATGAATTACGGGCTGCGTGAGTACGCTCAGATTCTGGTTGCGACGGTAGCAAAGCGTTGTGCGGACACTCGGCAACCATGTCCGGAACTGTTTACCGAATCCGGCCGTGCGCTAACGGCACACCATGCCGTGATGATCACGCGGGTCGTGGACCAGGAGTCCCCGCCGGCTGCAAAGGCAGCAGCACAACCGGGCTCTATGGCTCCTGCCGTGCTGAAACTATATGAGCTGGCAGACACCGAGATCCGCGCCAGCAACTGCGAATCCGTATACGACGATGCAAAGACAGCTATGGCCAGAGCCGTGGACAATTTCAGTACCGGTGATATCGATCTGACCCAACGATCTTTGGCGGAACGACTGGAAAGACAGGTCTGCATGCGATTGCGCGACTACCTGGAGGCATCACCGGATTTGCAGCCCGGCCTGCTCGCCACGCTTCGCGAAAGACTGGCGCGACGTTTTTTTCTGAACCTTTCGATATTCCAGTCGCTACCGGACATCTGGGCCCTGAACCAGATTTTTCCGATCATGCCGCTGCAGCGACTGAACGAGGAACCGAGCCAGTGTGCCGTGCTATGTGATCTGACCTGCGATTCCGATGGCAGGATAGACAGTTACATCAACCGAAACGGTCTTGGCAATACGCTCGCGGTACACGACGTGGCTGAAAACGAAACCTACCTGCTGGGCATATTCCTGGTCGGGGCCTACCAGGAAATTCTCGGCGACATGCACAATCTTTTCGGTGACACCGATTCGGTGGATGTCGAATCGGACGAGGATGGCCACTTCAGACTGGTTCACGCCGAACCGGCAGATACCGCGGGAGAAGTTTTGCGCTATGTACACTTCGAAGCGGACGGACTATTGGCTGTGTTGCAGGGTAAACTGCTGGAAAGCGATATGGCGGACGAGGAGAGAACGCGGTACCTGGGACAATTTGAGGAAGTATTGAAATCCGGTACTTACCTCGGTGGAAACTAGTCTGCTGTCAACGGAAACCACTTCTTATGAAAACAGGATTTATCGGATTGGGCGCCATGGGACTGCCCATGGCAGCAAACCTCCAGCGGCACGGACTGCTGCACGGCGTGTGGAACCGAACCACCGAAAAATCGGCTGCATTTGCCCGGCAACACGGATGCTCGCATGCGCAGACGCCGGAAAAACTGGCCGCGGAATGCGATTCCATCGTGCTTTGCGTGTCGGCCGATCAGGATGTATTGGACCTGTGCCGGCAAATCTCCGGCTCACTACACGCCGGGGCTTTGGTAATCGACTGCTCTACCGTCGCGGCAGCGACGGCCAGGGAAGCGGCGGCCATGCTGAAAGAGAACGACGCCGGCTTCCTGGACTGCCCGGTCAGCGGTGGCACCGAGGGTGCGATCAATGGCACGCTGGCGATTATGGTTGGCGGGGAAGAATCCGATTACCAGCGGGCGTTACCGGCGCTGAATGCCATGGGCGGCAGGATCAGTCATATGGGCCCAAGCGGTGCCGGCCAGGCGAGCAAGGCGACGAACCAGATCATGGTCGCGGGCATCAACCAGGCGGTAACCGAAGCCATGGCATTCGCAAAATCACAGGGCCTGCCGCTCAGCGATCTGATTGATTTATTGGGGGCGGGAGCTGCTGGCTGCTGGTTCCTGGGTCACCGTGGACCGAACATGGTGAAAGATGAGTATCCATTGGGGTTCAAAGTCGAACTGCATAAAAAAGACCTGGCAATATGCCGCGATATGGCGGCAAGCATGGGAACCAAATTGCCGATCGTGGAAATGACTATGATCCATTATCAGCACTTGTTGGACGATGGTTATCGCGATGAGGACATTTCATCGTTGTTCCGCATAAAAGAGAAAATGTTCGCCGACGGCTTGAAAAAGGATGACGGCCAATGAATGAGTCAGACAATCAAGTCCAGGGCGAGGAGGAAAACCACTGCTACCTTCCCGACTTGTGTACCCAGCGCAACGTGCTGGCGATCGTGTTGATGGCCGAACTGGTCGCCATTCTTTACACGCTGGCCCGTTTTGTCAGCGGTGGGGGATTCTGGCTCGAACTGGCCAATACTTCGTTCTTTTTGATGTGGGCTGCGCTGGCAGGCGCCGCAAGCCTTTGTTTTGCACGACCGTTCCTCGCCAGGGCGAGCCTGTCCTCCGTCACGCTGGTAGCGTTTGTAATTATCGTGCTGATCACCCTGGCGATTTCGGAAATGGCATGGGCCTTTGGGCAGTATGCAGCCGGCCAAGGCCTGGCAGGAACCATTTTTCCCGCCGATCATGGCGCATTGCTAGTGCGCAACCTCGGTATCGCGGCGATCGTCGCTATTGTGATACTGCGTTATTTTTATGTAAATTTTCAGTGGCAGCGAAATGTGGAAATGGAAGCCCGGGCGCGGGTCCACGCTCTGCAGGCACGCATCCGGCCGCATTTTCTCTTTAACAGCATGAATACGATCGCATCGCTGACCCGCAGCAATCCGGAACTGGCAGAGGAGGCCATCGAGGATCTGTCGGATCTGTTTCGCGTCAGCCTAAGCGATTCACGTCAGCGAATACCGCTCAAGGAAGAGTTCGAAGTCTCGCGAATCTATCAGCGCATTGAACAATTGCGGCTCGGAGACAGGTTGCGGGTACGATGGGTCGTCAACGACCTCCCAATGCGTGCCCTGGTACCCGGTCTGCTGATCCAGCCGTTACTGGAAAATGCGATTTACCACGGCATAGAGCCTTTGCCCGATGGCGGCGAAGTACTGATCGAAGGGTTCCGCCACAAGAATCGGATGGAAATCAGGATCAGCAATCCGCTGAGTGAAGATCGCCCCCAACAGGATTTTTCCGGAAATCAGCTGGCGCTGGTCAATGTCAAACAACGCCTCGAGCTGGCCTATCCGGGAAAGGCCAGGATCGATGTCGAACAGACGCCGGGCGAATACCGGATCTCGCTATTTTTGCCAATAGAGGAAAACGAGGAATGAAAATTCTCGTAGTCGATGACGAGGTCCCGGCGAGGGAGCGTCTGAAACGCCTGATCGAAGAACAAGACGAATGGCAGGTCGTCTCCGAGGCACGGAACGGCCGCGAGGCGCTTGAGCAGGCGGACGAAACACAGCCGGATATTGTACTGCTGGATATCCGAATGCCAGGAATGGACGGCATAGAAACTGCCCGCCACCTGGCGCAGATGGATGAACCGCCGGCAGTCATATTCACTACCGCGTATGGCGAATACGCAGTGGAAGCATTTGATGCCAGCGCGGTCGGCTATGTACTGAAACCTGTCAGGCGGGAGCGCCTGCTGGACGCTTTGCGACGCGCGAGCCGGCTGACCCGACCACAGTTGGCCAGTCTTGTATCGGGCGAACAACATAAAACGCGCAAGCACATCAGCGCGCGTATTCGCGGGGAGTTGCGCCTGGTCCCGGTTCGGGATGTGATTTATTTCCATGCCGACCAGAAATACGTAACGGTCCGTTACCACGACGGCGAATTGCTCATTGACGAGCCGATCAAAGAACTGGAGGACGAATTTGAAGGAGCTTTTGTGCGGGTCCACCGCAGCACGCTGGTGGCGGTGGCCCATATCGAGGCGCTGGCAAAAGACGAAGAAGGACATTACGAGATCAGACTCAAGGGCTTGGAAGAATCCTTCCCGGTTAGTCGGCGGCTTGCGCCCGCTGTCTTACAGAGACTGAAAGAAGCTTAGGCGCAGTAGTCTTGTGAAGGCCAGATCATGACGACCGTACGTATCGCGACACGGAAGAGCCGGCTCGCGATGTGGCAGGCGAAAAATGTGGCCGATGCCATCGGCCGGCTTTACCCTACATTGAATGCCGAATTACTGCCGATGAGCACCAGGGGCGATGAAACACTCGATCGTTCGCTGGCGAAAATCGGAGGCAAGAGTCTGTTTGTCAAAGAGCTGGAACAGGCTTTGCTGTCGAACGAAGCAGATCTTGCCGTACATTCGATGAAAGATGTCCCCGCCGAAATGCCGGACGGCCTTGGTATCCTTGCCATCATGCGGCGTGAAGACCCACGGGATGCGCTGGTCAGCGACCAGGTCGACCGAATTAGCCAGCTGGCTCACGGTGCGACCATTGGCACTTCAAGTCTGAGGCGTCAGTTCCAACTCCTCCACCTGCGCCCGGATCTCGATATTCAGCCCTTGCGCGGCAACGTCGAAACCCGGCTGAAGCGCGTCGATGAAGGTCAGTTTCATGCGATTATTTTGGCGGTCGCCGGTTTGAAACGACTTGAACTGGAACACAGAATCACTTCCAGAATCGAGCCGGGCGAGATGCTGCCGGCCGTCGGCCAGGGCGCTATCGGGATCCAGTGCCGGCTGGATGACGCCGAACTCATCGAGAATCTTGCCGCACTTAATCATCCGGACTCAAAAATCCGGGTCGATGCCGAGCGCGGGTTTAGCCGACGGCTGGGCGGCAGTTGCCAGTCGCCGATTGCCGGTCACGCGGTTCTCGATGGAGATATCCTTGTTCTGACCGGCCGCGTGGGCTTGCCCGATGGCAGTCTGATCATTGAGGGCAGCAAACAGGGCGCCCGACGGGACGCCGAGAGCATCGGCGCCAATCTGGCGGAAGAGCTGCTAAAAAAAGGTGCGGCGGAAATCCTCAGCCAGCTCGAGGAGAAAATGCTGTGAGCAGCCTCAACGGGGCAGGCGTGTTGATAACGAGGCCTGGACATCAGTCGGCCGAACTCGCCAGGCTGGTCGAAAAAGCGGGTGGCATTCCCGTGCTTTTCCCGGCGATAGAAATTGAGCCAACCGCCAGCGCAAGCCAGTTGCTTTCGAAATTCCATTCACTCTCCAGGCACGACCTGGCGATCGTTATTTCAAGCAATGCAGCGAATTACGGCGAACCCATTCTTGCTGAACTTGTCGATCAGGACATACGGCTGGCAGCCATCGGGCCGGCCACGGCAAGAACCATGAAACACCTGGGTTGCCGGCCCGGCGTCGTACCGGCGAGCGGTTTCAACAGCGAGGCCTTGCTTGCCGACGAGGAGTTTCGCGACATGGCGGGGCGGCGCGTGCTCATCCTGCGCGGGCAAGGCGGTCGAGAGCTACTTGGCGATACCCTGCGTCACCGGGGCGCGACCGTAGACTACCTGGAAGTCTATCGGCGTATCCTTCCTCAACCGGGCTCGGGCGAAGTCGAAAAAATTGAGTCGCTATGGGCGCAGGGCGGCATACGGTTTGTCGCGGCGAACAGCGTCGAAACACTGGACAACCTTGTCAGGCTGTTAACACAGGATGGACAGCGGCTCCTGAGGGCCAGCCGGATCGTAACCATAAGCGAGCGCGTGGTCCGAAAGGCGGAACAGATCGGGATAGCAGCGCCGGTACTGCTTGCCGGATCGTCAAAAGACCAGGCCATGCTCGACATTATGCTGGCCTGAGCTGGCATGAATGCCAGTAATGCAGTCATTGCTTGTCAATTCGGCCGTCGGAATCGACTCGCAAAAAACTGGCTGGCTGCTCGAAAAAGCAATACAGTCAGCACAAGAACATGCCCGGTGCTGCCATGAGCAAACCCTCTATGACGCAATCGAAGTCCATCGCAAAAAAAAGCGAAGCGACTACGGATGAATCCTCGCAGGAGCAATCCCAGCCTGGACAGCGGCGCGTCTTCTGGACGATCACCGTGCTCGTGGCACTTGCCGCGAGCGGCGTCGGCGGATCGTATTATTTATACAGGCTTCTGGATGTCACCAAGAGCCACGCGGAACAATCCGGTGCGGCGATCACGACCACCCGATCCGAAGTGGGTAATCTGGAGAAGTCGCTTGGCGATGTCCGGCGAATTTTGCCGGACATAGTCAACGAGCAACAGGCCGCCGATAAGGAATTGCAAAAACAACTCGATCTCCTGACCGATGGAATGCGACAGATGAACACCTTGCTGCTGGCCCAGCAAAAAAGACTGGCAGCAATGGGTAGTAGCGAACTATCGGCGCAACGAGCCTGGGTTCAGGCGGAGGTAATTTTCCTGCTTCGCGCTGCCAACCAGCGACTGGATCTGGCCGCCGACCGCGACGGCGCGATAAAAGCTTTGCAGATCGCGGATCGGCGATTGGCCGATCTTGGCACCCCGGCGTTCACACCGGTGCGCGCGGAAATTGCCGATGAAATCAGGTTGCTGGAAGCGGTGCCGGTAACCGACATCGAAGGTATGGTTTATCGGCTGGCTGGCTTTGCTGATTCCGTGCAGTCCCTTCCGCTAGTGGATTCCGTTCGCGTGCAGTCGGCCGGCGTCGAGGAGTCCGACGCAAGCGATGGCTGGAGCATCGAC
>JAPUGL010000137.1 GCA_027292775.1 Gammaproteobacteria bacterium
CGCGACACAGACCGTTGCTGTCGCAGCATTTCTACGGGTTATAAATACACTGGAAAATATACGCAGTGGCATTGATTTGCTGGATCGAGCCACGCAGGCAATCGATACGTCAAACGCGGCGATCGACACATTATTAGAGCGTGCCCTGCATGACACCGACGATGCTATTCAGGTATTGACGGGCGGTGGCTTGCATCCTGAAGCGGCTACTCGTCTGGAGGCCGCCGCGCAATTGATTCGACGAGCAAAAACCACCAGGAAACGACGGTTACGCACTCGTTATGTGCGCGCTGCGATGGCAGCGCAGAACGATGCGCGAAACCACCTGACGGTCATGCAGAATTCCGGCGATCTCGAAACAGGAGATTCTTATGAACAAACGTAATTTGGGCACTCAGATTATCAAGTCTTTACTGCTGGTGTGCATGATCTGGAGCGTCTCCCCGGCAAATGGGCAGCAAACGACGGAACAGTATATTCCGATCGGATATTCCCCCGGTGTTTCTGATAAATATAGCTATATTGGAAGGATAGTTGCGATTGACAGAAAGGCTCGCACGATCTCTGTGGAGAGTCGTGGTGTGGTTCGGATCATCAAAGTGACGGCGGAGACGCGAATCTGGCTCGACCGGTCAAAAGCCAGGCGGGAAAATCTCTTGGCGGACTACGTTGACTGCGAAGTGGGGCTCAAAGTTGAATTGATGCACGTGCGCGACAATGAGGATGTTGCTGACTGGATCAAGATTGAATCAAAGTGATTCTTTTACGGCGGGCCGAATGGGGAGCCGATAAAAAGGTCCCGAGAAGAGGGCATCCAATCGGCCCATTGCGCAGAACAGAGGTCTACATTCATCACACGGTCATCACCGACACGGATACAACTGCTAACGAATGGGAGACCCTGGAAGACGTCAAATGCACGATGAGACAACTACAGCAATTGCGGCCGGATCTGGGCTTGGACGTTCCCTATAATATAGTCGCTTTCTGCATGAGCGATGGTGAGCTTGTGCTTTGCGAAGGCCGGGGCCTGGACAGGACCGGGGCACACACGAAAAACCACAACCGCTCTGCACTGGGTATTGCGTTTCAAGGTAACTTTGAGTCCGAGCCGTTGCCCGCCGACCTCGATTCTCAATTGGTCGATATTGCGAGGTGGCTCCGAATCCTGCGAAACAAACGCGGTTTCATAAATCTCGGAAACTCGCGCCCAAATGGCAGACAGGTATGGGGACATCGCGATGCGAAGTCAGCCGGGACCGTTTGCCCAGGTCAGAAACTGTACGACAGGTTGGCGCTCATTCGATTCATTTAGCGTTTTTGCGCGCTACAGTCGGGGCTGCTCGTTACAATGATGCGGTAATGCGCGATCTTCTCACCTTCTTACTGTCGAGGATTGTACCGTCCGCCCGTCGCTGCTGAGTTTTTTTGTCACAGACAGGCCAATTCTGCGTGATCGATATGAAGAAAGGCGAGTGACATGGCTTACCGCGCTATTCTAGCAAGTCCTCCAGACTGCTCTTCAGTTCCTTCGAGAGGCTTTTGCTCTTGTCATCGAGGAAGCTGTGCAGCCATGAGACTCCTCTCGGCGGCAACGAGGCCGAAACAAGACTGAGCACCGGGGCAACGTGGCCATTGTCGTCGATTGATTTGGACCTGGCGGGCAACGGAAGATAGGGCAGCTCGGACCACACAGCGCTTTTGACCGGCAATTCCTGCGCGTTCTGCGACGCTTTGAATTTTACCTGGTAAAGGGCGAACTCCTTTGCCGTCGACCGTATGCCGCTGCTGTTGGTGTGCCAGTCAGTGTTCAGGGTGAGTTTCATCGTCATGCTGGCCGGCGCGCCGACCTGGAACTTGCCGGGCATCCCTTTGATACCCGCCCAGAGTGGCCGCAACTGCAGGTACTGCTCCGTCCGCCGGTACTGCCCGACAAGAAGGAAGTTGATGGAGTCTTTGCTTTCACAGTGCGTGTGATTATTGTCGGCTGCAACTTCACAGGAGCGGCTGACAGCCACAAAGCAGGAGATCTGTGCGTCATCACCCGGCCGCCAGAATTCCGGATCGTAAAACGCGCCATACGTTTTTGGAGTGTTAAGTTCTGACGAATACAACGCAATTTCTTTCTCAACGCGGCTTTTGATGCCGCTGACAATGCGCTCAGAAAGCCATTCCAGAAAAAGGAGACCGACTGCACTGGGCGCATATTCCCGGCACGCATCCTGGACCGCATCAGGCAATGGCGTCCCAGCAAATTCCAGTTCGAGACTCGTGTGCGCTTTGATGGGCAAGTACGCAAACTCGTGCAGTGTTCGGGTATCCGGCCTGGTCGGTGTGTGATTACACGCTGCCAGGCATCCAGTGACGGCGAGCGCCAGCAAAATTCTATTGCACGCGTTTCGTTTCATAGTTCCAATCCATTCCTTTTTATGCGGACACGATCAGTGTGACGTGCCAAAACTACTTTGGATTCGGTACTTCATTGATTTGGGGTTTCCTTTGGTATTTCTGCTGCGTCACGTTCGTCCGCGTAGGCGAACAGGTCGTCGATGAGATCCAGCATTTCGTCGGGGCAGATTTGCTGCTTCAGTAAATGTTCACTTGAAGAATTATTCCGCTCCAGGCGTATGTTGTATGTCTGCGTGTCGGCTGCACCCGGTTGCGGCTGTTTTCCCTGCAGTCTGGTAAGCGCGGCCTCGGAGAACAAACTTTGAGATTGCTCCCTGAGCGACTGCGGCAGTTCATCAAGGGTCAGGCTGACAGATTTGCCGGCCGCACCCAAAGGCAGCAGTCCGCCCTCCATTCTGATCGAGATTCTGGTAGACACTAGATGTCGACCCCGACCAGCTTCCATGCCCGTCGCGTAAACACGGCCTCTGAGCTACCTTTGCCAAAAAGGCCTTCTGCGGTGTCCAGTGTTTTCAGGGCCCAGTCAAAAAACGTTGCGTGCGGATTATTGATAGATTGCATCGCGTCGTACCAGATTTGTCCGGCTTTCTCCCAGGCATTGCCACCCAGGTACAGTGACAATAGATAAAACGCATGATTCGGTATGCCCGAGTTAATATGCACGCCACCGTTGTCTCTACTGGTGTTGTTGTAGAAATCCATGTGATAGGGTTGCGGGTCCTGGCCCAGGACGGGATCGGAATAGGCCTCTCCAGGCGCCTTCAATGACCGCAATGCCACACCATTTATGTCCGGGCCGAGGATGTCATCGCCGATGAGCCAGTCAGCTTCGTGGGCTTCCTGTTTTTTCTTGAACTGTACGGTTAACGCCCCGAAAACATCGGCGAGGCTTTCATTCAGTGCGCCGGACTGGTCCTGATATATCAATCCGCCCGAAAATTGTACAACGCCATGCGACAATTCGTGACTGATGACGCTCAACGATCCGGTTAGCGGCTTGAACAACACGCCATCGCCGTCGCCATAGGCCATTTGCACCCCGTTCCAGAATGCGTTGTTGAGATTGCGTCGGTGATGCACCGTGGAAATCATTTTCAATCCGTTTCCGTCGAGAGAGTTCCGGCCGAAGGCCTTTAGATACATGTTAAAAACGTCACCGGAGCCGACAAAAGCCTCGTTGACCTGTTTGTCGTTCGTTGCACCGGTGGTCTCGTTTCGCGCAAGCGGACCCGGTAGCGTCGCCTTGTGCTGACCATCGTGTATGGATCGGTTGGGTTTCGGCAGTTTAGCGTCTGCGGCAAATACAACGGCTGGTTCAATGCCTGGTCGGCAAAGCGCCTGCCGTTTGTCGCGAACGGCGATAGCCTGCTTTTCCAGGGCGGCAACCATTTTTTTTTGCTTGGCGTTGCCCCTGAGCCTGATGGCGTCCAGCATGTGCGGCGGCACGATGCACTGATTCGGTCCGCCACAATAGCACTCTGAGCATGACATGGTGGGTCTCCTGCGACCGCTGCATGCGTCTGTGGCCAATTCTAGTACACAAATGCCAATTCGCAACGAATCATCTGGCAAACCATCAGCAATAGCATGCTGCACGCGGTTAAAGGAGCTTCCTCTGGCGCTCTCGAGGTGAGGGTGGCGAATTGTAACCATGCGGTGATGGTCAGCGCGCTATCCAGTCAATGGCTTGCGAGTGATGTCTGCACGGTGAGCGGAAGCTGGATTCAGCGGTAATCCGTTTTACAACGAGTTCAAAAAATGATTTGAAATTGAATTGCAATGAATTCCGGCGCCAGTGAAAGGTTGATTGCCTTGGCGTCCGACTCTTTGAGACCCATAAACGCGTCATTGATGAATGCAGCAAAAAAATGACCGATGGCCGCGCCGACGAGTACATCGGACGGATAGTGTACATTGGCTTCAACCCGAGCCCAAGCTGTGCCGGCCGCAAAAACGCCAAAACTGATTTCCATCGTTCGCCTGAAATTTGCGTCTATGTCAATGGATTGCAGGTTTCGGGCGGCAAGGGTTGCATTAAGCGTGGCGAAAGAACTGTGACTCGATGGAAAACTTTTTCGGTCACTGCCATCGGGCCGGGTTCTGTCAGACCAGTGTTTCAAAGAAGAAGTTACACCACCATTCAACAGGGTTGCAGCCGCTACAACAGACAAACCCTTGCCCTTGGCGGCGAGCCAATCTCCCGATGTGTCTCCACTGGGAGTGGCAATGGCGGTGACTAACATCGCCGCGACCAAAAAATTTCTGAGCACATCGCTGGTATCATGCGCAGACTGCTGAGAACCGAACACTGGTGTCTTACGCGACGCCCAAGATGAAATATTTTTGTCCCAGTCATCGATCTGCAACAGTAGTGCCCCGGCAAGAGGCGCCCATGTGTACGGTGACTTTGCCGCGCGAACAGCAGACTCACGAACCGCCTCCCAGCCTGGTTTGATGGTCGCATCCTGACCCCAGCCACGACCGTTTGGCAGCGTACTGCAACCACAAAGGAAGAGGACAACGCTCACCAGCACAACTTGTACAGGCAAACTTGATGGTTTCACGCTATATGCCGTCCGGATTGGCGATAAACGCATCTGGGTTGTAATGAGTGGCTGGCCACCTCGAATACTCATGCAGCCTTTGGAAGATAACAATACTGGCACGGTTTATCGGGATACACAGCACTAAATCATGAATACACTCTGCAACGGGCTGTGCGCAGTACTTTGGCGAAGATCCACATCCTTGAATCGTTGATTGTCAGGGACTTACCTCGACGCCGGTCTCATAATCGAGTCACGCAAGGGTGATGCGTCAAAGGTAAGCGACCCGGCAGAATTGTCGATATTTAAGGATCGCAATAATTTGTTGTAGTCCGGAAAATCCGTGCCAGACGAATACACTCTGTAGATATCAGTAAACATCTTCGTATCACTGATCTCATCGAGTTTCTGCATGAATCTGACCGGTCGCCAGGTACGTGACGCCGGAAGGCAACAATCTGCAAATTGACCGAGTACCGTTCCCAGGGTCGTCCCGTTTTGTCGCCGCAATCGCATGTCGAGTTCCAACGCCATGACTGCGCCGGTCCAGTAGGTTCGCATCAAACCGCCACTGGCTACCGTTTTTCCTCGACGAGTTTGTTGCTCGCCGCGAGCAAAACCAGCAATCGTACGTTCCCACGCATATTCGGCGGATATTACGCCCGCCTTCGCCCTCAATACGTTTTGATAATAACTTGCGAAACCCTCCGCAACCCAGCGCCCCTTGCCGCCAAGAAAGGGATGGTACAAGTGGGTGAATTCGTGATACAGGGTCCAATCCTCGACCAGTTCGGCCATTGTTGCCCCATTGTTTGGCATTACCAGCAATCCTGATCCGTTGCCACGCCGCACCTCGCCCCAGGGTACCGATTCGTTGCCGAACCACGTGGGAATGACGACAACCTGCGTGAACGGCACTGGCATTTGGCCGAATTCATCGACGACAATCCTGGCGATGCGCCTCATCCAGGCTACATAGCGATCCTTGTTTTCTTTTGTTTTTGCGGCGACGGCGAGATTCAGTGTGCCACCCGGCAAAATCACCTGTTCCAGTTGAAGCCGCCCGAATAATACGGTGCTCTTTTTGAACAACATCACTGGACGGGCAAGGAAATATCCAGGCGCACCTGGTTCGTCTGCCATATCCGGAATGCGCTCCCATGGTACCGAGACCGATAGTCCGTCGGGAATTTCGAACTCTACGCGTATTGTGTCGTTTGCCTGCCACTTGTCCGGTACCCAGAACCAGTCTCTGGAATCTGTCACCCGGACAGCGATTTCTGTCAGAATATTCCCCTGGATCCAACCTTTAAAACCCCCGCGGATATCCACCGAGTAGCGATAGTGTTCCGCGGTCGGTAAAACAGTCAGGCCCGATCTTCGGATCGTCAAGCCGTGCAAACTATTTTTGTCGAGACGATTCCATGCGTTACGCGAAAGAGGGCGCAATCGGGTCAGCACTTGGTCGGGAGATGGAGTTACCTGGATATTGAGAGTTTTCAGATTTCGACTTAGCTGAATTTCGTAGGTTGCGATGTTTTTCGCAAGACTGGAATTACTGAATCCAGTCAAGCCCAGCGCTACGAGGCCAACAAGTTGTAAGAAATTGGCGATCGAATATTTTCTAGCGCGCATGATTAGATTTCTTTGTGAAAACTGACAATCCCGCTATTTCTACTTTTTCCATTTGCAGATGCCAGCCTTTTCCTGCCAGTATTGCTCTTCTTTAGAGCCCACCACAGAAGACAATGGTCAGCGGCAAACGTTCGTTTCCGGAAGTGTCGGCGCCGTAACATCCGCTAAGCGGACTTCTGCCTCGGCGATAAATCTATTGAGTAGTTTACGAGGTCGGCGCCTGTATAAAACCGGCCCATCGTTCACCGCGTTTCAGCAGGTGGTCAACCTCTGTCGTTTTTGCGATCGCGTCAATTTTTTCCGGTGTATTCAGGAATTGAATCTCGTGTACATTTTGGTTGGCCCAGGTAAACCACTCGAGCAACAGTGCCAGACCCCCCGAATCAGTCTCGGTAACTCCGGACAGATCGACCTCAATGCGAGGGTGCTCATGAAACAATTCCATGCTCACGCGAAGTATCGGGCCGACGTAGCGAAAAGTCATCTTGCCGCGTAGCAGGAAATGCCCGCCACCCTGGTCTTCGAGTACGAATTTCCTCATCGAAGTTGACCGTCGTCAGCATCCGCTCCCAACTGCCGGATGACCGAATTGAGACCGCTACGCTGAATCCCTGTTTTCATTGCCATTCCCGCCATGGTCCAGCCTATTTCTCGTCGCTGCCGGAGTCTTGCTTGAACAAATATTTGCTGATCAGATTTTCGATGACGATCGCGGATTGGGTAAACTCGATCTCGCTTCCCTCTTGCAGGCTCAGATCCGAACCGCCCGCCTGCAGCCCAATGTACTGGCTGCCAAGTAAGCCTGAGGTCAGGATACCGGCATCCGAATCCTCCGGTATCCGATCGTATTGACTCTCGATTTCGAGTTTCACTTCCGCAACCAGCGTATCGGGATCGAAACGCACCGATGTTACGCGGCCGATTGTGACCCCGGACATCCTGACCGGGGCTCTGTTTTTCAGACTCCCGACATTATCGAACCGCGCGGTGACTTCGAAGGTATCGGAGCCGGAAAGGCTGTTCGACCCGGTTGTCTGCGTCGTCAGAAAGAATAATGCTGCCATACCGAGCAGCACGAAAAGCCCGGTTCCCATTTCGATTGATCGAGTCTGTTGCATCGTTCTACCTCAAATTGCGATTGCAGTGATCATGAAATCCAGGATCAGGACCGCAATTGCTGTGATTACCACCGTCCTGGTTGTTGCCCGGCCGACCCCTTCGGCGGTCGGGATCGCATTATAGCCTTCCCACACCGCGAGCAGACTCGCAACAACGCCAAAAACCATGCTCTTGATGATGCCTTCCCACACATCGCCGATCTCCAGCGAACTCCGCATCTGTTGCCAGAACGCACCGGGATCCACGCCAAGCAAGTCGACCGCGACCAGGTGGGCACCGAACAAACCAATGACGCTGAAGATCGCAGTCAGCAAGGGCATCGAGATCACGCCGCCGAGGAAGCGCGGAACCAAAATCCTCCGCAGAGGATCGACCGCCATCATTTCCATGGCAGAAAGCTGTTCCGTCGCCTTCATCAGGCCGATTTCGGACGCCAGCGCAGTACCGGCACGGCCCGAGAACAACAGTGCCGTGATTACAGGACCCAGCTCCTTCAACAGCGAGAATGCTGCGAAAGTCCCGACCGAATCCTCGGCATTGAACTTCGCGAGATTTGCATAGCCTTGAAGACCGAGTACGCCACCAACGAAAAAACCGCAGATCATGATGATCACCAGCGACAAAGCGCCGGCGTTGTATACCTGCTGCACGACCAGCCCGAACCGGCGCACCAGAATTGCCGGTGAATTCGCGAGCAACCGCAGAAAAAATAACTGCAGCGCGCCAAAAGTGCGAAGGAAATCGACAAATGAAAAGTAAAGTTCCCGGAGCATTACAGGTTAATCGGCGTCCCGTCCGAGAAGCTGTTCTGCATAATCCGGGGCATCGAAATGAAACGCGACCGGTCCGTCCGCCATTCCGTGCATGAATTGCTTGACCAGTTCGGAGGAGGCATTTCTGAGTTCGTCCGGACTACCCGACGCGGCAACCTTGCCATCCGATAATAGATAACTGCAGTCCGCTACCGCCGCGATCTCCTGCACGTCGTGGCTGACCAGGATACTGGAAACACCTAGCGCATCATTCATCTTGCGGACCAGGCGCACGATTACACCCATCGAGATAGGGTCAAGTCCAACGAATGGCTCGTCGTAAATCAGTATGTCCGGATCCATCACCATTGCCCGGGCCAGCGCAACCCTTCGAGCCATGCCACCCGATAACTGGCCCGGCATCATATCGGCCGCGCCACGCAGCCCGACCGCATGAAGTTTGGTCAGGACGACATGACGTATCAGACGATTTGGCAGGTTGGTGTGCTCGCGCAATGGAAATGCGACGTTTTCGAATACGCTAAGGTCAGTCAGGAGCGCGCCGTTTTGAAAAAGCATTCCGAAACGCCGCCGCAGACTGTACAACTCCTTTTGATTGAGGGTGGCAATGTCGATCCCGTCAATCAGGATGGTTCCGCGATCAGGTATCAGCTGCCGGGTAATTAGGCGCAACAAGGTTGTTTTTCCGGTGCCGCTTGGCCCCATGATGGCCGTAACCTGACGCCGCCGAATGCGGAGATTCAGGCCCGTGAATATTTGCAGCGCCCCTCGAGAGTAGTAGAGGTCATTAATCTCGATCAGGTGGTCGACCGCGTCGCTCATTGAGTCTGCCTTTCCTCTTCAGCGGGGAATGGCAAGTATACCCCCTGTTTTTGGACCGTGAGCGCTCATTGTCTCGATTCGCCAGCTCCTGAGGATCTCCATCAAGAGTTATCGTTTTCCGGCACAATGCCAGCGGTCACCGAAAAACAGCGTGGCTTCGGTAAAACCCAATCATGCGGCGACGCAATTTACTCCCAAGCCGCAAATGTTCCTTCTCCAGCCAACTGCTTCATGCGCTGATTCAACTGCCGCATAAACGTTGTTCTTCCGGCCGTCCCGAACAGGGCATCTCCAACAAAAACGTCGCAAAAAAATGGCACCGGCAAAAGTTCACCTTTTGGCAATGCTTTACCCAGGCCATGCAGTAATATGGGAATTACCGGTACTTCCGGGAACTTTTCGGAAAGCCTGGCAATACCGCCCTTAAAATCGGAGAGTTTTTCCGGTTCACCTCGACTGCCTTCCGGAAAAAATATCAAAATCTGCTTCTTGGCCAGCGCCTCGTAACACGGTAGAAGTGGATCATCATCGCGATTTTCCCGCTCACGCTTAATTGGAAGTATGCCCACTACTTTTAGCGCAAACCAGGCGAGTAGCGGGTTGCGGAGAAAATAGTCCACGGCCGCCACTGGTTGCGCGATAGACAACAGACGAGGGGGTAACAAGGTCATTAAAACCATGGTATCCAGGTGACTGTTGTGATTTGCAACCAGAATGGCCGGGCCGTTTTCGGGCAGTTTTTGTCGATGACGCACATTCAGGCCCAACACAACAAGAACGACCAGACGGACTATCACCCTGTAAAAAATGAAACGTAGCAGTTGGTTCACTTGCCTTACTCCCTAGTAGTAAAAGTAATAAATAAAATGGAAAAACAACGGGGCCGTATAAGTAAGGCTATCGATACGGTCAAGAATACCGCCATGCCCTGGCAGCAAACTCCCGCTATCTTTCACACCGATATCCCGCTTGAGCGCTGAAATGGTCACATCGCCAATAAAGCCCGCGATACTGATGATCAGGCCTGCCGCGATTGCCATGTTTATGGACATGGGCGTGAGCAAACCGGATATCAACACGGAAAGTAGTGTCGTCGTCGCCACACCGCCAATAAATCCTTGCCAGGTTTTATTCGGACTGACTTTCGGGATGATTTTGTGTTTGCCCAGCATTTTGCCCCAGACATATTGAGCAACGTCATTGAGCTGGGTCAGGAAAACCAGAAACAAAACCAGCCCGGCACCACCGGTTTCAGAACTTTCTGTTGCGGGGAGAACAATTAAATAGGCCAGATGGCTGATGCTGAACACCAGCGTCATCAGGCCCCAATGTATAACGCCTACCGCATGCAGGAAATTTTTGGTTTCACCAACAATAACCATGCGAAGAGGCAACAGCAGAAATATGTATACCGGGATAAAAATAATGAACATGCCATACGATTCCTGATACACCCATGAATATTGAAATGGTATGGCGAGGTAAGCCCAGAACAGCACACACCGGTCGGCGCGCCGTGTGGGTATGATGGAAAAATACTCTTTAAGAGCCAGGAAACTCACAAAGCCGAAAAATACCAGCGACACATTGCGGCTAAATACCATCGCGACGGTGAAAATGGTCGCCATCACCCACCAGGACCTGATTCGCTGGGTTAATTCTGTGAAAGAGCGCTCGGGCCTGAATTTTTTGAGCAAGAGGGATATCAGGCTGGCGATAACCAGGATCGCATAAACGCCGCCCAGCGACCAAAGTACGTTGTTGCCAACGGACAAGGAAATCATTGGAGTTGGACCAGCGCCTTGCGAGCGCGATTGAAAATAGTGAGACATGACAACAGGCATACGATCGCCAGGAGGTAATCCATCCAGGGTTGGGGATCCATGCCCATCCCAAGAACCAGTCCAATAGCGCCAAATACCACGGCCCGGTCACTCTTTCCCATTGGGCCGTCGTAGCGACGCTGAGCGCCAATCTGCACAGCGACTACACCTGTCATTTCGCTGATTACCGCCAGCAACACGATCACCACCAGCCAGTCGGCCTTCATTCCTTCGATGAGCGCCAGCGGTAAATACAAGGCCGCATCAGACAACACGTCGCCCAGCTCATTGAGCAGGGCACCCAGTGACGATTTCATATTGTGTTCGCGAGCGAGCATGCCATCGATAGCGTTCAGCGCCATGCGAACGAACAATACGATAGGCATAGCCAACAAGGGCCAAGGTCGAGCCGGGAACAGATAAATCATGCCGCCTGCTGCAAATGAAAGCAGCATGGCCAGGATCGTCACCTGGTTTGCAGTGATTCCTCTGCTCGCCAGGCCACCCACGAGTGGCCTGAGCAAGTTCTGGAATCCTGGTTTTAGGTCGTAAACGGATGGCATGTTGGAACTCCAAAAGGGTCTGCTTTTTAATTCTTGCTACTGCCTCGTCCTTAGCGGCCACCCCACCAGGTAAATTCCTGTGGAGTTGGTTCTATAAGCATGGCGATTACCTTTTTGGCGTGCCGCTGCAGCCTGGGCATCACCGATCGATCAGGCGATCCAGACGATCAGGCCGATCAAAAACGTTGCGTAGGCGAGTCCCAGGGCGATAACACTGTTTTCGATTTCGTATTGTGGCTGTTCGTACATCATGGTTGTTCTCCAGTTGGTGATTTCGTGGGTCCAACATAGCCAGCCATGACCTACACGGGCCTTACGCGGGACTTACAGTTCGTGTACACATTGCGTCCCGCCCGGATATGGAAGCATCAGGCATACCAACTGAAGGACAGGCCGAGCAGGCCAGATCCTATTAATACCAGTGCTTTGGGAGAGGGCTAAACCCTGATTTAGGCGGCAAAAGTGCGTCAGCAGCGGATTTCAACCACCACTACGCATATTAGTACCTGTGTTTAGTAAAGGAGGCTGATGAGTGTGGCGCTGACGCCACCGACCAGCAGTGCAGAAAACAGGCCGACGGCCAGGGGTTTCATGCCGATACTCCGCAGACCTTTAATACTCGTGCCCAATCCGACCGAGGCCATGGCGACTGCTAGGAAGATTTCCGCGGTCTTTTTCGTGTAAGTGACGAAGTTATGCCATTGTTCCGGTTGCAGGAAACCCAGCGCCGGCTCACCCATGTCGCCGATCGTTCTCAGCAAGCTCATGCAGGCGAAGCCGACGACGAACAGCGGGATCATCGACCACCACCGGGGCGCCGTCGATCCGGCCTGCGAGCGCCGGTGATAGAGGATGCTCATCAACGGGATGATCAGGAGCATGCCGAGATTGCGCACCAGCTTGGTGACGGTAGCGGTGTCGAGGGCGGCCGAGTCACCGAAATATTCCTGATAGACGAGGCCCGATCCAACCACCTGGGCCGTCTCGTGCACCGCGGTGCCGAGGAACAGGCCGCTGCGGAATGCGTCGGCCGAAAACCACCAGTGCGCCGCGAAGGGATAGACGAGCATGGCGAGCACCCCCGAGAGGGTGATGCAGGCGACGGAGTAACT
>JAPUGL010000138.1 GCA_027292775.1 Gammaproteobacteria bacterium
AAACGCGGAAAATAATGCGCAGGTCGCCAGGCAAACGACCGCAAGCCCGCCAGGCATCCACCCGAGCAATGCGTTGGAAAGGCGCACCAGACGCGACGGCGCCTGGCTCTCACTGAGCACGTAGCCGGCAAAGGTAAACAGGGGTATCGCCAGCAGTATCGGCATTTCGGCAATCCGATAAAGTTCGATGCCCATGACAACCTGCGGAATATCCGCCTGCAGGAAACCCCACATGGCGCTGGCGCCGATAATGGCGAACAATGGCACTCCCAAAAGGGCCAGTGCGATCAATGCCAGGCTAAACAGAATCATCCGAGTCCGCCTTGCCCAGCAGGATTTGCAAGCGCCGTGCCGCGTGCATCAGGTAACGCCAGCTCATCAGGCCAAAACCGATCGGCAGAATTGCCTGGTAAATCCAGGCTGGCTGGCCACCGAGCACCGTGTCTTTATAGGTATAGGCATCCTTGACGAGCAGGAACGAAGCCCGGAAAATAAATCCGCAAACGGCGGCGACGAAGACACAAACGAACAAGGCGACCGCCATGGTGACCCGCGGTGAAAAATGGCGGGTAAGCGCGTCGATCGCAATATGACGTTGATCCCGGCTCGCGGCCAGCGCGCCCAGTATCGCCAGCCAGAGCACCATGATTCGCAACAGCTCATCACCGATCGTAAATCCACTATCCAGAAAATTTCGCAGGAAAATCTGCGTAGACGCGAGCAGTATCATTGCCGTTAACAGCAGGACCAGCAGCCCATTTTCGATCCGCTGACCCCAAATTCCCAGGTTTTTCATCAGCGAGTTTTTGCTCACTCGTTACGATCCACCGCTGCAGCCGCACCGGCGTCCGCAATCGCAGTCCCGGCACTTTTCTCCGCTCGGTATTCTTCAAGATAAGCCAGCATCCGGTTGAAAAGCTCGAGGTCGACATCGCCTTTCTCGGCCAGGACGCGATTGCTTTCCATGACTGCATTACGCCATTCATCGACGTACTCCTGGTAAGGTTCGATTTCGACCAGGCCCTGGGCAATCAATTCCATCGAGGCGTCTGCGTCGTCTTGTCGGTTGGCCTGGTCGAATTCCTTGTAGACCCTTTCCATTACATCACTGACGATCTCCCGGTCACCCGGTGTCAGGCGATTGAACGCTTTTTCTTCGATAACCAGGAAACCGATAATATAAACCAGTGGCAACCGCATCACGAACTTCACACGGGTATGCCACTGCAACACGATCGCGCCGACCGCGGAGTTGGTTACCACATCGATCAGTCCGGTCTGCAGGCCGATCATCACGTCTGTCAATGGCAGCGCCACAGGAGAAAGACCCATCGCTTTCATCGCGTCGTGGCTGCTGGCATCGCCCTCCGGCACCCAGACTTTCTTGCCCGACAAATCGTCAGGACCTCTGACCGGCGAACTGGACATCATCCGGGCGAAACCGCCCTCGGCGATACCAAAGCCAATCAGGCCGGCCGACTTCATTCCTTCCATCAGCGTATCGTCCATGCGTTCTCGCACGTAGTCCACTTCGTCCAGGGATTTGAAAACCATCGGCAAGGAATAAAGCTGGATCGTGGGGAACCGATCGATGAGACCACTGCCGGTAAAAGTCGCACCTTGCAATTTGCCGACGCGCATCAACCTGAGCACCGTTTTGTCGCTGCCCTGGGTGCCGCCGCCATACAGTTTGACGATGACGCGTCCCTCGGTGCGCTCCTTGATCTCTTTCGCGCCCGCGCGCATCGCCTCCATCCAACCGGAGCCTTCAGGGGTCAGGGTCGCGATCTTCAGTTGCACACTCTGCACCTGAAAGGAAGTCAGAGCGAGGACCGTCAGTATTAAAAGTCTGGGAAGTTTTAACATGGATACACCTGATCTGAAGGGCTTCAGAAATAGTCGTCGGCGGCATCGAGCAAAGACCGGGCTTCTGTCTGGGCCAGCGTGTTAAACAACGTAAACCCGGGAACCTCCGGGTTGGCCTCGACTACTTGGACAAGCAGCCTGTCATGCAGTTCACGATCATAAACCAGCCTAGCATAGCTGCGTGCGTACTCGAGTTTGATGCTCAGATCCTGGCCATTGGTAATTTCGACAGCCTGCTCGAAGTGGCTGCGTCCGAGTTCCGGCGCGCCGCCAAGAGCGGCCGGTCTGAGCGTGTTTAGTATCCCCAGGTATTGGTGGACTGCGGCGCTTTCGTAATTCTCGTCGAGCGCCTGTATTCGGTTGAGACTCGCTTCTACCTTGGGGAGGTCAGCGACCGAGCCCCAGTTGCTGCTATGCGTCCTGATATAGGCCAGCCAGCTCACCGTATAGGCAAACAGCGCGGGAGTATCACGGGCCTTCAGCCGGAGAAGGGCCGCGACAAACTCGTCGTAAACAAATTCATGCATGTCGCAGACGCTGTCTTGCTCCACACAAAGGGCACGTCGTCCATAACTAAACCCCCGCTCAGTCAGGCGTTTTGCCCTAACCGGATCATCGACGAAAACGGCGCCGTAGACCGCATACAGTTTGGCGGCACCCTGTAACAAGGAACCGTTTTTCGGTGAGTTGCCGACAAAGCCATCCATCATCAACAGAAAAGCGGGCGCACCCTGGCGCACCGTTTCCGGGTCTGACTGATTGATGATGGCGTCCGAAAGACTATCAGCCATTGAGCTGGTCGCGCCTGCAATTATCGCAGAACAACCCGTCACCATGGAATAAACACAGATCAGCATCATCGTCCTGGCACTATTTTTCATGAGAGTCATGATTCAGGTACTTTCCCCGATGCATTCCATGGTCTGGAATGCAAAAAAAAGGGCGACTGCATTGCAGTCACCCTGATTATAGCTGATAAGCCGGACGGCCAACGACGTCAGATTTTTTCCTTGATCCTCGCGGCCTTACCGGTACGATCGCGCAGGTAGTACAACTTGGCCCTGCGCACATCGCCGCGGCGTTTTACTTTGAGTGAAGCCACCGTGGGACTGTAAGTCTGAAACACACGTTCCACCCCCTCCCCGTGAGAAATTTTGCGAACGGTAAAGGACGAATTAAGACCGCGGTTTTTCTTGGCGATCACGACACCCTCATAAGCCTGCAAGCGCTCCCGGCTGCCTTCTCTTACCTTTACCTGGACCACGACCGTATCACCGGGACTAAATTCCGGGAGTTCGCGAGTCATTTGTTCCTTTTCCAATGATTCTATAATTTTACTCATCACTATCACATGCCCGTGGGCAATCCTTTTACATTTAAAAATAAGCTGTCTCAATCATTAACCGACCGGGTCTTCTGCTCGGCCACAAACTCGCTCAACAATTCCTGTTGTTCATCCGACAAGATCAGTTTTTTGATCAGATCGGGTCTCCGAATCCAGGTCCGGCCCAGCGCCTGCTTGCGGCGCCAGCGCCTGATATCCTCATGATTTCCCGACAACAAAACATCGGGCACGCTTTCCTCGTCTACTGTCTCCGGCCGCGTGTAATGCGGGCAATCCAGCAGGCCATCGACAAAACTGTCCTGTTCGGCCGACAACTCGTCACCCAGAACACCGGGCAGCAATCTGGCAACTGCGTCCATTACCACCAGCGCCGGAAATTCCCCGCCACTGACTACGTAATCACCGATTGACAGTTCTTCGTCAATCTCGCCCTCAACCAGCCGCTCGTCTACGCCCTCATAACGACCGGCCAGCAACAGCAGCCCCGGCAACTCTGCCAGTTCACGCACTTTCCCATGATCCAGCGGCGCACCCTGGGCACTCAAATAAATGCTCCGGCTGCCATCCGGCAGCAAAGCCCTGGCCTGACGCAGACAGGTTCTGGTCGGCTCCACCTTGAGCACCATGCCGGGTCCGCCGCCATATGGCCGGTCGTCGACCGTGGCATGTCTGTCTCCCGCCAGGTCCCTGGGGTTGCTCACAGCAACCTCAAGTAATCCGTTAGCGATCGCGCGTCCGAGAACGCCGTGACCCAACGTGTCGTTGATCAGTTCCGGAAACAAAGTGACGATATGAATATGCATTTGTCACCTCAAAACTCCGGATCCCAGTCTACGGTGATAACCCTGGTATCCAGGTCCACCGCCTTGATATATTCTCCAAAGACAAACGGCACGAGCCGTTCGACATCCCCGGCAACCACCAGCACATCATTGGCGCCGGTCTCGAGCAAGTAATCAACCGTGCCCAGAATCTGCCCGCTCTCGGTGACTACTTCCAGTCCTTCGAGATCCATCCAGTAGTAGCTGCCGCTGTTCTGCTCCGGCAACTCACTGCGAGCCACCGAAACGGTTTTCCCAATCAGTTCGTTTGCAAGGTCGCGACTACTAATATTCTGCAGCCTTGCAACCAGTCCCCGGCCATGTGGTCGCCCTTCCATCAGGCGAACGTCTACACAGTCTTTTGCGTCCGCCAGTCGCCACTCTCGATACGCCAGGATATTCTCTATTGGCCGGGTATAAGACTTCACCTTTACCCAGCCTTGCACGCCGAAATGCCCGACAATTCTTCCAAGCTCGACTCGACGCGCGTCATTGCCCGCCACGACGACCGTCCTTACGCAGACCCAGCCTGGTAATCCTTGAGCAACGTGCTGACCCGAGCAGACGGTTTGGCGCCGTGCCCAAGCCAGTGTTCGACCCTGCCTACATCGATGCGCAGCTTCTCTTCTCCGCCAGTCGCGACTGGATTAAAGAACCCAAGCCGCTCGATGTAGCGGCCGTCACGCCGGTTCCGGCTGTCGGTCACAACGATGTGGTAGAAAGGCCGCTTCTTCGCTCCTCCCCTTGAAAGACGTATGGTCACCATAAAGGCTGGTCCTCTGAATAATAAAAGCCGCCTGGCACGGGCTCTGCCGCCGAGCATGCC
>JAPUGL010000139.1 GCA_027292775.1 Gammaproteobacteria bacterium
CGACACTGGCGACCTGGTCAAGTTCGGCGGACCCATCCCGACAGATTCTCAAGGCAATACGACCGATGTTATTTACAGCGTCGGCAGTGCGGAAATTCTCGACCGCGGTGAGGACGCCGCATCGGGTATACGTTGGGGTCGCTGGGCCAACGGTTCGATTTCGGTTATGGACAGTACCGGCGCCAGTACCGACCTGGATCTCGGGAATTCGAGCCTGCACTGGGTAACCGGGTCGGTCGGCCAGCCAACGCCTGTGCTACCGACCACCGGCTCGGCAAGTTTTACGCTGGTCGGCAATACCAACCCGACCGATAATGCGGGCAACGTCGGCACCCTGGGCTCCGCGAACCTCAGCGCCGATTTCGACCGGCAGACGGTCGATGCGGATGTCTCGCTGTCCATGGATGCCAACAGTGAAATCTGGAATGCATCGGCGACCGATATTGCGATCGACAACGCGGACGCAACTTTCGGTGGATCGTTCGATAACGTCACCATTACCGATACCACGGATGGCTCCGCTAGCCAGGGTGACGGAAGCCTTAGCGGATTCTTCACCGGCGATGGAGACGGCAACGTCACAGGCGCGGGTTTCGGCTATTCGCTGGATGACAACCAGGGGACCTCGGTAACCGGCGCAGCGGCATTCGATGCCGACGATCCACCCGGCGGCGAATAAAAAAGTCCGCGATAAAGAATACGACAGGCGGTCGTGACCATCACCAGGTCCGTCCGCCTTATTTTTTGGCGGCAGTTTGTGTGATGCGAGACACGCAATATTTGCGATAAAAAGGACAAACTGCCCAGGATTATGTAAGCGATCCACACTGGGACCAACGATGCAGTTATCGCAATCGACAATCTTGTGCGCAGGCCTGGTTGGCGTTCTGCTGGCGATGGCCGCGTGCGGCGATGGTGAAGACAGCGCCGGCAGCGTGACAATCGAGAGCATCACGGTGCTGAGCATCGAAGGCGTGGCGTCCAAGGGGCCGTTGGCGGATGCGGACATCGATCTCTGGCCTGCCGATGCCGTTGGTCAACCGAGCGGCCCAGGGTCCTTGCTAAGCACCGTCACCGACGGCACCGGTCGCTGGTTTGCGACTCTCGATTCAAATGCGCAACTGTTGATAGCCACAAGCCGCGGCGGCAGCTACGTCGATGAATCCGATTCGACGCCGGACCCGGCGCTCAAACGGGTCGTTCAACTGGCCTCCGGCGACGAATTGCAGGGCCTGGTCTTGTCGGGGAGTTCCACGACTGCGATCAACATCATCAGCCAGGCCATGCTGACCAGAGCTCGGGCCCGCACGGGTCCGGTCAGTTTCCCGGACGCGGTCGATGCGGTCCGCAGCGAAGCGATACAGGTTTTCGGTTTTGACATCTTTACGGTTCTGCCGCAAGACCCGATCGCACCGGACCCGGCTTCACCGGAAGTTCAACGGCAATACGCCCTGTTGCTCGGCGGGCTCGCCAATGTCCTGAACGATATCGCCGTCAGAAACGGGATACCGGTTCCCACATTCAGCATGGTTCAGGCGGTCAGCCAGGATTTGTCCGACTGTTTGTTGAACGGCCAGGACTCGGCTGGAACCGTCTTTTTCCCCTTGAACGGCAACTTTATCGCACTGCCGGACGACCTCGATCTGAACGGTCAGATCATCAGGTTTCGCAATAACAACTTCGTGGTGTTTTCCGGTACCGCGACACCGTTGGTTGATCCGACTGCTTGCTCCGTCAATCCACCATCCGGTGACACCATCCCCCCGGTTTTTTTACAGGTACCGCCGCCCTTCGCTGTCGCCGCCAGCGATGCGAATGGAACCCTGGCATCGGACCCGGCTATTGCGGGGACGTTGTCCCAGGTTCAGGCAGCGGATGACAGCGGTGACCCGGTTCAGATTATTCACGATGGGCCACCCATCTTCGCGCTCGGTGAAACCCTGGTCACATTTATAGCGACCGACAGCTCGGGAAATACGTCAATCGCTACAACCCGGGTCGCGGTTCAGGATCAGATGGCGCCATCCATACAACCGCCCACGGACGTCACCCAGGTACAGAATGGGGCGCTGACCGTGGTCAGCCTGGGACTACCGGTGGTGGCGGACAACGTGACTACCGTTGGTCTGCTGGTCGTTAGCAACGACGCACCCGGCGCGGGCTTTCCCGTTGGTATACATACGGTTATCTGGTCGGTCCAGGACGAGGCCGGCCTCATTAGCACGGCCAGTCAGTTGGTCACGATCACCACGCCGAACGCTCCGCAACTGCTGCAACCGGTTCCAGATTCAATGGCGACCGAAGGCCAGTTCTTTACGATGGATCTGGCAGTCTATTTCAGCGACGCCGACGGCGATGTACTGTCGTTTGCCCTGCTGGGCTTGCCAGCCGGAAGCGGTCTCGGTTTCGACCCGGTCAGCGGAATACTCAGCGGGTCTCCATCCGATCAGGATGCCAAGTCGGGGCCGTTCAATCTAACCGTCTGGGCCAGCGATTCTGCGGAATCTGTCAACGACACCTTTGTATTGTCGATATTCGATGTGAATAACTCACCGGTGTTTGCCATTGGAGATTTAATGCTGCTTGAAGATTTCATCGGCACCGCCTCAATCAGCGTGATTCCCGGCCCGGTGACTGCCGACGAGTCAGGGCAGACCGTCAGTTACAGTATCAGCCCGAATCCGGTCCTGACAGGTTTTGCCAACCTGAGTTTCGATCCTGCCAGCGGTACGCTGACCGCCACCGCGGTGGCAAACACGAATGGCAGCCAGATTTTCACGGTTACGGCTGACGATGGCCAGGCCGTGAACAACATCTGGCAACAAAATTTTCTTGTTGAAGTAGCGGCAATAAACGACGCGCCCGTTTTCAGTATTCCCGGCGATATTGTTTTGCCCTTGAATTTCCCCGGGGTCGTCAGT
This sequence comes from Gammaproteobacteria bacterium, assembly GCA_027292775.1. Taxonomy (GTDB): domain Bacteria; phylum Pseudomonadota; class Gammaproteobacteria; order Steroidobacterales; family MnTg04; genus MnTg04. The sequence goes on from JAPUGL010000139.1 coordinate 2,922, forward strand.
TTTGATGTCACGCCATCCGCCGTTAACCCGGATGAAACGGCTCAGACGGTGAGCTACACTATCAGCCCGCCGATAGAATTCGCCAACATCGGTATCGACCCCAACACGGGTCGGGTCACGATTACCAGCCTGCCGGATCTGTTTGGAAGCCAGTTGTTGATCATTACCGCATTTGATAGTGGTGCGGAGAATCCCAGCCACAGCGAAGGATTTGTTCTTACAGTCGGCCCCTGACCTAGCCCGGGTTAGCGATTTTACAATCTTGTTTCGCGTAGCTCGGGCGATTCAGTAGAGTTGTCCCAGACGCTGTCGAACTCTTCCAGGCATTCTCTTATTCGAATTGGATTCGCAGAAATCAACTGGCCATCCCAGCGTTCGAATGAAGGCCGATAGATCATCGAATGCCGGTCACAGATAATGAGTGATGCGATCGGGCTATTGTCCCGTGGCGCGGCGCGCATTTCAAAATTACTGCCTAGCCGTCTGGCCAAGGCAAGGAATCGTGGCGCATTCCTGACCGCCTGGCGCGGTTCCCGGATGAGCACCCTGACCCGCATTCGTCTTCTTTGCAGAATTTTCTGGCGCAGGGACTCGGTCAGATCGGGATCATTGAACAGTGCTGGGTTCAGCCGGAAGCTAAGAATATTCAATGCCATCGTCGAAACCTGTATCAGCTTCTCAAATGCGACCATGGCCTGGTCCCGGGTTTGGATTGTTACGGGCAGACTACTTTCGGCAGGCATTTTTCGCGGTCAGGTCCGGCGCCGCGATCTGGACATGCCGAGATAAGTTTCCGGTGAAATTTTCAGCAGTGCTTCGCGGGCCTCCTCAGGAATATCCAGACCACGGACGAAAGCCTGTAACTGGTCGCGATCAATTTGCCGGCCGCGAGAAAGCTCCTTGAGTTGTTCATACGAATTCTCGATGCCATAGCGGCGCATCACAGTCTGAACGGGTTCCGCCAATAATTCCCAGCTCTGCGCGAGGTCCGCAGCCATTTTTTCTTCACTGGCCTCAAGTTTGTCCAGCCCCTTGCCCAACGACAAAATTGCTATAAGGACATGGCCGATGCCTGCACCCAGGTTTCGCAGTACCGTGCTGTCGCTCAGGTCACGCTGCCACCTGGATATTGGCAGCTTGGACGAAAAATGAGCCAGCAACGCTGTCGCAACACCCAGGTTGCCCTCCGCATTTTCGAAATCGATCGGGTTGACCTTGTGCGGCATCGTCGAGGAGCCAACCTCTCCCTCTATCGCGAGTTGCCTGAGATAGCCGAGGGAAATATACCCCCAGACATCGCGCGAAAAATCGATCAGTATCGTATTGTAACGACAAAGGGCATCGCAATACTCGGCAATCCAGTCGTGCGGTTCAATCTGTGTCGTGTACGGATTCCATGCCAGGCCAAGCGACTGGACGAAATCACGCCCAAGAGTATCCCAGTCGATATCCGGGTACGCCGCAAGATGCGCGTTGAAGTTGCCCACTGCCCCATTGATTTTCCCTAGCGCCTCGACACCGCCAAGCTGGTGACGTTGCCGTTCAAGGCGATGGACAACGTTGAGCAATTCCTTGCCCATCGTTGTTGGCGAAGCGGGTTGTCCGTGGGTGCGCGACAGCATCGCCATGTCCAGGAATCGTTCGCCCAGTTCATCCAGTTTTTTCTCCAGTTTCTTCATCGCCGGCAGCAAAACTGAATCCCGGGTCTCGACCAGCATCAAAGCGTAAGCCAGGTTGTTGATATCCTCCGAAGTACAGGCGAAATGCACGAATTCACGAGCCTCAGGTGGTTCGCCGGCCGCCTCCAGCTTCTGCCTGAGAAAGTACTCGACAGCCTTCACGTCGTGGTTTGTCGTCGACTCGAGATTTTTGATCTCCCTGGCGTCGTCCTCACTGAAGTTTTTTTCCAGGTCTGCCAGCGCCGCCTTGCCTCGTTCCGACAAACCATCGAGTTCGGCTATACCGGGATGTTCTGCCAGTGTTTTCAACCAGCGTATTTCGATCAGCACACGGAAACGGATGAGGCCATATTCACTGAGCAAGGGACGCAGCACGTCGCATTTTCCGGCATACCGTCCATCGACTGGCGAGAGGGCGGTCAGAGGGCTGTGATTCATGCCTGTCAAACCCAGAAATGATAGGATTGAGAATGATACATCATTGGCTGCCGCGAAGAAGTACAGCGGAGCCCGATCCATGTGTTCGCGTCGGCCAGGTACTTGGCATTCTGTCGGACTTAAGACTAATCTACTGCGGCAGCAGGAAATCGGTCCATATTTCCGATCATTCTCGTTGAACGGAACCACCATTCGTCTCAAATGATCGAAAACCTCCCCTCGATTTTCCACCTGCCTCGTTACGATTGTTAAAACCGACAAACTGCTAGCGAAACATAAATGGAGAACAGGATGGCCGGTAAGGATTACCGTACTGAAAGCGACAGCATGGGCGAACTCAAAGTGCCGGCAGAGGCATTATGGGGGGCACAGACGCAACGTGCCGTACAGAATTTTCCGATCAGTGGACTAACCATCCCACGACCGTTCATCCGGGCACTTGGCCTGATCAAATGGGCCGCTGCGGGCGTCAACGAGGAGCTCGGTGGACTGGATGCCGATCTTGCGGGTGCCATCCAAGCAGCCGCGCTGGCGGTTGCCGATGGTTTACACGACGAGCATTTTCCCATCGATGTTTTTCAGACCGGTTCCGGCACCAGCTCGAACATGAACGCCAATGAAGTGGTAGCGCGCCTGGCCAGCACCGACTCGCTGACCGTGCACCCGAACGATCATGTCAATATGAGCCAGAGCAGCAATGATGTAATCCCGACCGCGATTCATGTCAGCGCCGCCCTGGCAGTACAAGAATCGCTGCTGCCGGCGCTGGCCCATTTGTCCTCGGCGCTACAGAAGAAAGCGGCGGAATGCGAT
>JAPUGL010000014.1 GCA_027292775.1 Gammaproteobacteria bacterium
TCCGGGGAACTGGTCCTGGATAGCCCCGGAGGGCTGGTCCGTGCGAAGGTCCGGGAAAATGGCGTCGTGTCGCTGAATATGGGTGTACCGGACTTTGCTCCGGCCAGCCTGCCCTTCAATACCAGCGGCGAGGCGTATGTATATCCGCTTGCGGTTGCAGGTAGTGAAGTGGAAATCGGTGCCGTCTCCATAGGCAATCCCCACGCGGTAATGACAGTCGCATCGGTGGATACTGCCCCTGTAGACCGGCTCGGACCGGCGCTGGAGACTCACCCTGATTTTCCGCGGCGGACCAATGTCGGGTTCATGGAGATAAAAAAACCCGATCACATACGCCTGCGCGTGTACGAGCGCGGCACCGGAGAAACCCGGGCCTGCGGCACCGGGGCGTGTGCCGCGGTCGCGATCGGCAGAAGACATGGAAAACTTGACGAATCAGTTCAGGTAGCGCTCCCTGGCGGTAATTTACAGGTAGACTGGCTTGGCCCCGGCGAGCCGATCTGGCTGACCGGGCCAGCGGAAAAAGTTTATGAGGGAACATTTGAGCTATGAGCAGTCAACGCACACAGCAACGCAAGGACAAAATGAGCAGCACCATTTCAGACGAGGCGGTGGCACACTATCTGGACTGCCACCCGGAGTTTTTTGAAAGGCACGCATTGCTGCTTGGCAAGTTACATCTACCTCATCAGACAGGGACTAGCGCTGTCTCGTTGATCGAACGACAGGTAGGGATACTCCGCCAGCGCAATCGCAAACTGGAAAATCAACTGCGCGAACTGGTGACGATTGCGCGCGATAACGACGAACTTTCGGAAAAAATTCATAAACTGTGCCGGCGCCTTATCCACGCAAATGATTTCGGCCACACCGTGGACCTGATCGAAGCATCGTTGCGCCAGGATTTCAATTCCGACCAGATCGTCATGGTTTTATTCCGCGATCAACTGACCGACAAGGATGACTACCCCGAGCTGAGATTTCTACGCTGGTCTTCATCGGACGCCAGTGAAATGAAACCCTTTGCGACTTTCCTGAAAAATGCTGAGCCACGCTGCGGCCAGATAAGAGATGCACAACGCGACTACCTGTTTGGCAACGAAACCAACGAGATCGCCTCGGTCGCGATGCTTCCTCTCGGGCCGGGATCCGAAATCGGATTGCTGGCGATCAGCAGTTCCGACGCGGAAAGGTTTCACCCGGCAATGAGCACGGATTTTCTCTCGCATATAGGGGAATTGGTAAGCGCGGCGCTTACCCGCTAAGTCATGGACGAAACAGCCCGCCGGTGGCTGGAAAAGTACCTGCACCACCTGGCCATGGAACGGCGGGTCTCGTCACACACAACCAGCAGTTACAGTAGAGATCTCGACTCGCTGCAGGCTTTTTGTGTACAGCAGGATATCGGTGATTGGTGCGATCTGGATATACACCTGATCCGTCAGTTCGCAGCGAGTTGCCATCGCAAGGGCCTGGCGCCGCGTAGTATTCAACGCCGCCTGTCTTCAGTACGCGGTTTTTTCAATTACTTGATCCGCGAAGGCCAGACGACCATCAACCCCGCGGTTGACGTCACGGCGCCGAAAGCATCGCGGCGATTGCCGGAAACACTTGATGCCGACACCATGGCACGATTGCTGGATTTTCCCACGACGACCAGCGAAGCAAAAAGGGATAAGGCCATGCTGGAATTGTTCTACTCGTCGGGCCTGCGGCTGCAGGAACTGACCGGCCTGAACCTGGACGAACTGGATTTGAAAGACCGTACGGTTCGGGTGCATGGCAAGGGTTCGAAAACCCGAATCCTGCCCGTCGGCCGGTACGCCCTTGAGGCCCTGGCCGCCTGGCTGAAATGTCGCGGCGAACTGGCCGCGCGGGACGAAATTGCTGTGTTTGTGGGCCGCCGCGGAAAGCGTATCAGCCCGCGCGTGGTACAGACCCGGGTAAAGCACTGGGCCCGGCATCAGGGCATTCCGGCGCGGGTATACCCCCATCTTTTCCGGCATAGCTTCGCCACGCATGTACTCGAGTCCAGCGGCGACCTGCGCGGAGTACAGGAATTGCTTGGCCATGCCGATATCAGTACAACCCAGATCTATACACACCTTGATTTTCAGCACCTGGCCCGCATATACGACAAAGCCCACCCCAGGGCACGAAGAAAGACCTAGCCAACCGGTGGAACCGCCGGTGGCCGTCTGCACGGCTTCAAAAGAAAGGACATCAGCATGGAACAGTTCCGTGGAACCACTATTCTCAGCGTTCGCCGTAACGGCCGCATAGTCATGGGTGGCGATGGCCAGGTCTCGATAGCGAACACCGTCATAAAGGGCAATGCCCGAAAGGTGCGTCGTCTTTACGATGACAAGATACTCGCCGGGTTCGCCGGCGGTACCGCGGACGCCTTCACGCTGTTTGAAAGATTCGAAGGAAAATTACAGAAGTACGGAGATCTGACCAGGGCGGCGATTGAACTGGCCAAGGACTGGCGGACCGACCGCATGCTGCGCCGGCTTGAGGCGCTGCTTTGTGTCGCCGATCTCGAAAAGTCGTTTATCATTTCCGGCAACGGCGATGTCATTGAACCAGAGAATCAGTTGATGGCGATCGGCTCCGGAGGCGCGTACGCCCAGGCCGCCGCGCAAGCGCTGCTGGACAACACGGATATGGAAGCTCCCGATATCGTGCGCGCCGCACTGAATATTGCCGGCGACATCTGTGTTTTCACCAATCACAATCTCATCATTGACGAGCTTACCGCCAACTAAGGTGGACCGGTTTCAGGAAAAAACATGTCGCAGATGACCCCCCGGGAAATAGTCCAGGAACTGGACAAACATATTATCGGCCAGGACGATGCGAAACGTGCAGTCGCGATAGCGTTGCGGAACCGCTGGCGCCGCATGCAGGTCGAAGCGGCGATGCGCCACGAAATTACGCCGAAAAATATCCTGATGATCGGCCCGACCGGTGTCGGCAAAACCGAGATCGCTCGCCGCCTGGCGAACCTGGCCAAGGCGCCGTTTATCAAGGTTGAAGCAACCAAGTTTACCGAGGTCGGCTATGTCGGCCGTGAAGTGGATTCCATCATACGTGACCTGACCGATGCTGCCGTCAAGCTGACTCGCGACGAGGAGATGGCTAAAGTCCGACCCCGCGCCGAGGATGCGGCCGAAGACCGAATTCTGGATGCGTTGTTACCGGGTATGGAGCCCGGCGAGGGGTTCGGCGGCGAACCTGGCAACGAGCAGGAGAAACGATCCGACACCCGGCAGAAATTTCGCAAGATGCTGCGTGAGAGAAAAATAGACGATCGCGAAATAGAAATCGAGACCCGCGCGACATCGGTCGGCGTTGAAATTATGGCGCCGCCGGGGATGGAAGAAATGACCCAGCAGTTGCAGGGTCTGTTTCAAAACATGGGCGGCAATCGCAAGACGACGCGGAAGTTGAAAATCAAGGAAGCATTCAAGTTACTCGTCGACGAAGAGGCCTCAAAAATGGTAAACGACGAGGACCTGAAGCTGCGCGCGGTCGATAACGTCGAACAGAACGGAATCGTTTTTATCGATGAACTCGACAAGGTCGCGCGGCGCACGGAAACCACGGGTGCCGACGTGTCCCGTGAGGGCGTGCAGCGCGACCTGTTGCCGCTGGTCGAAGGTTGCACAATCAGCACTCGTTATGGACCCGTACAGACTGATCACATTCTGTTCATCGCCTCGGGTGCGTTCCACGTGGCGAAACCGGCCGACCTGATCCCGGAACTCCAGGGGCGTTTTCCGATCCGCGTTGAATTGAAGGCGCTCAAGACGGAGGACTTTCAGCGTATTCTGACCGAACCGGATTATTCGCTGACCGAGCAGTACAGCGCGCTTATGGAAACCGAAGGACTGAAACTGAGTTTTACCGACGATGGGATTTGCCGGCTCGCCGAAATCGCATTCAAGGTTAACGAAAAAGCGGAGAATATCGGCGCCCGTCGTCTGCATACGGTGCTGGAGCGGCTACTCGAGAATATTTCCTTTAATGCGGCAGATCGCGATGGTCAGTCGGTCAGTGTGGACTCGGCCTATGTCGATGAGCAGCTCGCCGAACTGGCGGAAGACGAAGACCTCAGCCGTTACATTCTGTAGGGAAGCTCTGATCTACTCATGAACTCGTATCTTGCACCCAAAATATCCAGCTTCTGTGTTGCAAATCTTCGCAATAGCAAAACTATTACGTGCGATTCGCGCCTTGAATCTGAACATTTTGGGTCACAATCTACTTCGCCCATGAATAGATCAGAGCTTCCTTAGGGCTTGCGCGGGCTTTAAGGCGGCAAGCAATGAACCAGCAATTAAAGCCGACCGATCTCCGTCTGCTAAAAAAATCACGGGTCCTGGAGGTCAGTTTTAACAATGGCGAGACCTTTTCCCTGTCCTTCGAATATTTGCGCTGCTTTTCACCGTCGGCCGAAGTACGCGGGCACGGTGGCCCCATGCAACTGGTCACCGGCAAGGAAAATGTAGATATCACTGCGATCGAGCCGATAGGTCAATACGCCGTGCGGCTGGTCTTCGACGACGGCCACGATACCGGGCTGTATAGCTGGGATGTTCTTTATGAACTGGGCATAGGGCAACAGGAAAACTGGCGCGAATATCTGGACCGTCTGAACACCGAAGGTTACTCTCGCAGGTCGGACTGAGGATCAGAGACCAGGCAGTGCAAAAGACCTCCGGCGACAATCCAGACAAAACTCATTTTGGCTTCGAAGACGTGGCATGGGACGAAAAGGCCGGCCGGGTCCGCGAAGTTTTTGATTCGGTCGCCGGTCGTTACGACCTGATGAACGACCTGATGTCGGCGGGGATCCACCGCCTTTGGAAAAAATTTACGATTGCACAGACCGGGCTGCGGCCGGGTCAGCGCGCATTGGATGTAGCGGGCGGCACCGGCGACCTTAGTTCGGCATTGGCCAGGAAGGCGGGCGACGATGGGCTGGTCGTGCTGACCGACATCAACGCCGAGATGCTCGCGCGCGGTCGCGACCGGCTGCTCGATGACGGTCTGGCGAATAACCTGGTTTTTGCCCAAGCCAATGCCGAATGTCTGCCGTTCGCCGATGACAGTTTCGACTGTGTCACGATCGCTTTTGGTCTTCGCAATGTGACCGACAAGGACGCAGCCCTGCGCTCGATGTTCAGTGTTCTTCGACCGGGCGGTCAACTCCTGGTGCTCGAGTTTTCGGAGCCGGTCTTGCCCGGCCTGAAACCTCTCTACGAGCTGTATTCGTTCAAGATTCTCCCGATTCTTAGCCAGCTGATTGCAAACGACGAAGACAGCTATCGTTATCTTGCGGAATCGATTCGACGCCATCCCGACCAGGAAACACTGCTGCAGATGATGCGCGACGCCGGTTTTGAGAAAACCAGTTATCACAATCTCAGCGGGGGAATCGTTGCCCTGCATCGCGGATACAAATTCTGAGCAAGAACATGACGACGTCGACACTGTTAAAGCCGCTGCAGGGACTGCTCAATCGCCGGCTAGAGGACTCTTCCCAGGCCCGCGTCCTGTGTCGGCAGCTGGATGGCAGGACGCTGGCGTTGCAGCTTGCGCCCGAAGCGGAGCAAAGCGGCCTGACAATTTTCCTCAGTGTCGCCGATGAGCAGATTAGTGTGCACGCGGATTTTGACGCGGACCCGGACGTTATTGTGGCAACCGGACTGACCGGATTTCTGGACCTCGCATCGGACCATACCGAGCAGGCGATTCGTGCCGGGCGCGTGAAATTTTTTGGTGATGCCGACATAGCGCAGGCTTTCCAGCAATTGCTGCAACTGACTCGACCGGACTGGGAGGAGGAACTCTCGCGCCTTACCGGTGACGCGGCAGCTCGCCAGATAGGCAATCTGTTTCGCTCGGGTCTCGGATTTGGAAAAAAAATCTTCGCCACGGCATCCCGGAACGCAGCCGAATTTCTGCAGGAAGAAAGTCGCGACCTGCCCAGCCATCCCGAGGTCGCGAAATGGATGAGCGATATTGATAGATTGCGCGAAGACACCGACAGACTGGAGGCGAAAATCCGCCTGAGGGAACAGACCGGCGACGGCGGTGACGCCGATGCGTAACCTGCTCCGATTGCTGCACATAAACCGCGTACTGGTGAATCATGGCCTCGATGACATCGTCCAGGCCGCCCATTTGTTTCGCCCGATGCGAGTTATCGCGCGCCTCAGCCCGTCGTCATGGGGCGCGAAAAAACAGGGGCCGCGCGGCGAACGTATCCGCCTTGCGTTACAGGAACTCGGGCCGATTTTCGTCAAATTCGGCCAGGCCCTGTCGACCCGGCGTGACCTGCTTCCCAGGGACATCGCCGATGAGCTAGCGATGCTGCAGGATCGCGTGCCGCCTTTTCCATCCAGCGAAGCCAAGGCCATGGCAGAGAAAGCCTATGGCCAGAGCCTGGACGACGTTTTTGACCGGTTTGACGACGAGCCCCTGGCGGCGGCATCGATAGCACAGGTCCACAAGGCGACCCTCAAATCCGGTGAAGAAGTTATCGTCAAGATTTTGCGGCCCGGTGTCGAGGCCCAGATCCGTCAGGACCTGGATGTACTGCACGCCCTGGCCCGGCTCGCGCAACGTCACTGGCCTGAAGCGAGGAGGCTTCGACCGGTTGAAGTGGTCAGGGAATACGAGAAGACCGTCATCGACGAGCTCGACCTGATGCGCGAAGCAGCTAATGCCGCGCAACTGAAAAGAAATTTTACAAGCTCCGACATGCTGTATGTACCGGAGATTTTCTGGGAGTATTGCCGCCCCGATATCCTGGTCATGGAGCGAATCAGCGGCGTACCCATCAGCGACATGGAGACCCTGACTGCAGCCGGTACGGACATGCGGAAATTGGCCGAAAACGGTGTGGATATATTTTTCACCCAGGTTTTCAAACACAATTTTTTTCACGCCGATATGCACCCGGGTAATATTTTCGTCAATATCAGCGATCCTTCTAACCCTCGTTATATCGCGGTGGACTTCGGGATTGTCGGATCACTGAGTTCCCGGGATCAACATTATCTCGCGGAGAATTTTCTCGCGTTTTTCGAGCGGGATTATTACCGCGTTGCCAAGCTGCACGTGGATTCCGGCTGGGTGCCGCCCGAAACCCGGATCGATGAATTCGAATCGGCGATTCGCACTGTTTGCGAACCCATTTTCAACAAGCCGCTGAAGGACATTTCCTTCGGCCAGGTGTTGCTACGGCTTTTCAAGACGGCGCGTCGCTTTAACATGGAGATTCAACCGCAACTCGTGTTGTTGCAGAAAACCCTGCTTAATATCGAAGGCCTGGGCCGGGAGCTTTACCCGGATCTGGATCTTTGGAAAACAGCCCATCCGATACTCAGGGGCTGGGTCGAAGAGAGAGTCAGCGGCAAGTACATGTTCAAGCGCCTGCGTGAGCAGCTCCCCGAGCTGGGTGAAAGCCTGCAGGGCGTACCCGAGTTGGTACGTAATCTTACCGAGCAACTTGCCGATGGCCGGTTCAATCTGAAGGTCACCGTGCCTGAGATCGAAAAATTGCGAGAAGAACAAAAGACCGGTCGCAGGCAACAATGGCTGGCAATTGCCGGCGCCTCCACATTGGTATCCGGTGTCCTGCTGGTGATACCCGCCGGGGTTCCGCTGTGGCTTGCGGGATCTGCCATATTGGCCGGTATAGTTCTGATTCTCGCCGCCCGGCCCTGAAAAAATCGTAACCAGGGTTTCCTATGGGCGTGGCGACCCACAACTCCAGCAATCGGTAAACTGGTCCTCGCAGACCTCGCTGCAGTTCGCGCATCGCCAGGTCTTGCCGCTGGGGTCGCGATTCATTTCCTGTGCAAGGATTTGCTGGGCGCGGGATTCATCGCGATCGTTGACCACCCAGAGTTCCGGATAACACTCGATGAACGGAATCTCGCCGCGAACCGCGAACAGCTCGTTGCGTTTCTGGCTGTTGATGCTGTGGCTGTCCAGTATGTTTTGCGCGTGCGCCAGCTCGACTGGCGAGTTCGCGGTGTAAACTTTTTTCATGCTTGCTTTTTACCACAATCGCGCCTGTCATCGGCGCAGACCGGCCAAAAATTCACCTGGATCGACCCCCTTATCCAGCGCATCGATCAGGGCCGAACCAACCACAACACCGTCGACATGCCCCACCAGCATGGCTACATCGAGGGCGTTTTTAACACCGAACCCGGCGTAGACCGGAAGTTGCGACTGCGCACGATCCTTGTCCAGATAATCGATGCATTCTGCAGGCAAGACCTTTTCCCCACCGGTCGTTCCAGGTTGCGTCACTGCGTAGACGAAGCCACGGCTCTTCCTGCAAAGCAAAGCCAGCCTCTCGGGTGAGGTTAGCGATGTGACCAATTGGATCAGGGCAAGCCCGGATCGGGAAAGTGCATCGCCAAGCGGCGCAGCCTCTTCCACGGGCAGGTCAGGGACGATAAAACC
>JAPUGL010000140.1 GCA_027292775.1 Gammaproteobacteria bacterium
ACAGGAAAGTCCGCTGGTTTCACTCATTCCCCAGCCTTCTCCGATATTGACGCCGAGCCTTTCGTACCACTTCAACGTTAAAGGCGATATCGGCGCGCTGCCGGAGCCGTAATGGCGGCAATTCTCGAATCCAAGTTCGCCGCGTATTTTCCTGGCGACCGCTTTGCCGACAACTGGTAGCGACAAAAGGATCTTGAGCCTGGTCGGCGAGATTTTTGCATGCACGCCGGATTGGAATTTCACCCAGAGACGCGGGACGGAAATAAAAATCGTAGGTCTGGCACGTTTCAGATCACGCTGGAAAGTCTCCAGCGACTCGACGAAGGAACACTCACAGCCGCCATAAATGGCCGGCCCGGCCGTGCACGTTCGCTCTGTGATGTGTGCCAGTGGCAGGTAGGAGAACAAATGATCATCAGGACCTGAATCAATCGATAATCGCGCGGCCTCGCTGGCGTACGCGTAAGCACCGTAGCTAAGAACAACACCTTTCGGCTGGCCCGTGCTGCCACACGTATACAGAATGGTCATTACATCGCCTTTCGCAGGACGGTGCAGCGTCTCCAGTGGTTCATATCTGACCAGCATTTCCTGCCATTGGTGCTGACAGTCCATGGTCGGATACGGGAAGGCAATTTTCGGAACGTTTGGCGCGATCGCTGTTGCGGCCGCTTCCGCATCATCCAGCTTGCCAACGAAAACAGCTTTGGCCTCGCTGTGTTGCATCACGTGGCTGATCGTACCCGCGCTGGCCGTCGGGTAGATCGGCACGGAAATCAATCCGGCCATCGCAATGGCAATATCTGCGAGAAACCACTCGGCGCTGTTTTTCGCCAGTATGGCAACTTTGTCACCGGATCTCAGGCCAAGGCCGAGCAGTGCACTGGCCATGCGCCGCGAGGTATCGGCCGACTCGCCCCAGGTGTGGGTACGAACCATCCCGTTTACCGGCTGATTGAGGAACACCCGGTCAGGTTTCTTTTGAGCCCAGTCAATGAGGGCCTGATGCGCCGTCAGAAGATCAGTCATAGTTCTTATTGAGAATTATTGTATCGCAGGAGTTCGCCGCGGCGGGCGATGCTGAATAAAAGACCTTGAAGACACGATGCATAGAGATCAGCGTGGATATACGCGCTTGCCGGCCAGGTAGGTTGCAGTGACCTGCCGGTTCTCCAGAGCTCGATCGACGTTATCGGGAATTTTTTCGTCGAGGATGACAAAGTCCGCCCACTTGCCGACGGTGATACTGCCAATCTCGTCAGCCCAGGCAGTCATATTTGCGCCGGCCTGCGTGTAGCCGTACAACGCTTCCTCGAAAGTCAGCGTTCTACCCTCGTCCCATGGCCTGACAACGCCGTCGATTCGTGTTTCACGGTGCAGTGTATCGGCCATCTGAATCAGCGGATTCAGGGGAGATGTTGGCCAGTCGGAACCGAGAACCAGCGGCACCTCCATGTCGAGCATCGAGCGCCAGACGTAGGCATTCGGCAAGCGGTCCCGGCCGACACGGTCTATCACATAGTTGCCGACACAGCATGTCGCATGGTGTGGTTGCATTGAGGCGATGACACCGAGAGACGCAAAACGCTCTACGTCATCCGGGGTTACAATCTCAATATGTTCAATCCGGTCTGCCAGCATGCCTGGTTGCCGTGGCGATAGAGCGAACCCGCCGAGGACCCAGGACACGGCCTCGTCGCCAATTGCGTGCACGGCGACCGGAAACTCGTTGGCGTGAGCAGCTGCAATCATTCCGTTCAGTTGCTCCGGGGTAACGAATGCTTCCGCCGCCGCGTGCGGATTGTCGGAATAGGGTGCTTTCATCAGGGCGGTGTAAGTCGAAAGTACGCCGTCGACGATCAGTTTCGTGTACCCGATATCAAACAGCGTACCCATGGATTCAGTTTGCGGACTGCCGGCAACATGCTGTCGAACTCGTTCCCGTTCTCCGGCCATTTCGGCATATATATCCGACGGGCTTCTATCGATGACCCGGGGCGGGCGGGCGCCCTGCCAGACGCGCACCGTAAGATCACCATCATCGAAGACGCTCAGGAACTCGTCGAAGCTGTTGCTCATGTCGTGCACACTGGTTATGCCAAGGCTGTTCGCAAGAGCGACGGCGGCCTTGATGCCAGTAACAGGGTCGGTCGCGTCGGCCATCCCGGGTGCACCGGTAAAAAGCCCGCCGGCCGATTCGAGAAAGATGCCGGTCAGGTCGCCAGTATCCGGGTCGACCATGATTTCACCGCCGGGCAGTAGCAGACTGTTCGCAGTAACACCTGCCAATTCGATTGCCAGGCTATTGGCCCAACCGGTGTGCCCGTCGATATCCCTCAGCAATACCGGATGATCAGGCGCGACTGAATCGAGCATTTCCTTCGTAGGCAAGACGCCATCGGACAGGTTATGGTCCCAGGCGCCACCCAGAATCCAGGTTCCTTCAGAAAGCGATTGCGCCTTATCGCGTATGACTCTCAGCCATTCACTTTTGTCCTCGATCTCGGAAAGATCAACACCGACCGCCAGGCCTGAACCCATCAGCAGATGCGTATGGCCATCGATCAAACCGGGAACGATGGTCACGCCCCCGGCGTCAATGACATCCGTATTGTCCCGGGCCAGATCCTGGATTTCGCCAGACGATCCAACCGCTACAAATTTTCCTCCGGTGATCGCGAACGCTTGCGTCTTCGGGATTGTCGAATCAACGGTA
>JAPUGL010000141.1 GCA_027292775.1 Gammaproteobacteria bacterium
TTAGTGCGATGAATGGAATGCCCCCTAGTAAGCGGAGGCGTCACGTTACCAAACGAACAATCATGGTGATGTAGCTCAGATGGTTAGAGCGACGGACTCATAACCCGTAGGTCGGTGGTTCAATTCCACCCATCACCACCAGATTAAGAAGGTCGGACCCGCAAGGGGCCCGACCTTCTTAATTTGTGATGGGCGGGATTCACACCGATGGCGTCTCTAGTTCTCCGGTTAAATCACTAAAGATCAATCGGCACCGACCATTTATTCGTATATTTAGTTGGTTGGGCCGATTGGGTTCAATTCCACCCATCACCACCAGGTCAAAAAGGCCGAACCCGTTTAGGGCCTGGCCTTTTTATTATTTAGTGCCAGGAAACCTGGTCGATCAAAAAAGGTACACTTAAAACCCTGCCCATACTCCGGATCCAGGAGCATAAATGATGAGTATCTGGTCGCAGGCCAAAGACATGGCCGCGAAGACGCCTGACGAACGAAATCGTTACGTCGATTTTCTTCGCGCCGTATCGATCCTGGCGGTAATCACCGGCCACTGGCTGATCGTTGCTCTGTATTACCATGACGGTTCACTAAATCCCCCGGGCACTCTGCTTGCGATTCAACCCAAAACACAATGGCTGACCTGGTTGTTCCAGGTAATGCCGATATTTTTCATCGTGGGTGGTTATGCCAATGCCGTCTCACTGGAAAGTGCGCGCCGGCGTGGAATCGATTATGCGGGCTGGCTGGCAGCCCGGCTGAATCGACTGGTTACTCCGCTGCTCGCCTTGTTGATGGGTTGGGCAATACTCGCAGTACTTTTGTATTTTTGGGATGTTAGCTCTGCCGTCATCGGGCTGGCGTCGCGAGCCGCCCTGATTCCGATCTGGTTCCTCGCCATCTACATCATGGTTGTCGTGCTCGCTCCGGCAACATATAAGGCGTGGCGGCGCTGGGGTTTCGTGTCGTTCTGGGTTTTCGCGGCCGCCGGCGCGCTGGTTGACGTCGCTTTTTTTGTGGCAGATATTCGCTGGCTGGGCTGGACTAATTATTTCTGGATCTGGCTTTCTGTGCACCATCTGGGCTACGCATGGCGGGATGGGCGTATGGGAAGCCCGGCGCAACTCATGACTTACTCCGCGTTGGGTCTGCTGGTGCTCATGTTGCTGATTTTCACCGGGCCATATCCTCTCGCCATGGTGGGATCACCGGATGAGGGATTGAGCAACACGGCCCCGCCAAAAATTTCCTTGCTGGCACTCGCAATTATTCAGTTCGGTTTGTTATTGGCCATTGAAAAACCGATGCGGCGCATGTTATCCGGGCTGCGTGTCTGGGCTGCGACGGTTTTGATCAACAGCATGATCATGACGGTCTATCTGTGGCACCTGACGGTGATGGTGATCATTGTCTCGCTGTTGTATCTGGCCGGGGGTGTGGGACTGGGATTCGAACCCGGTAGCTCCGCCTGGTGGCTTACTCGTCCTCTTTGGATAGGCGTTCTTTATACCGCGTTATTGCCGGTAGCCTTGCTGATGGCGCCATTGGAAAGACGCGCGCGCGCCCCTGATGCTGCTGTCCCGGCAGCAACGAGGCAAGTCGGTGGCGCCGTACTTATTTGTCTTGGCGTCGCGATGCTTGCCCTTTTCGGGTTCGGGAATGCTCCGCTGCCATACCTCGATATCGCTGCCTTCCTGATGGTTGTTGCGGGTTCCGCGATCAGCGGATTGTTGCCTGGATTCAAGTAAAACAAAAATAGCCGAAACGCTTTCGGCATCTTTGCAAGGCGATTACAGGATCGGGTCTAACGGAAGCAGCTTGATAAGCCCGAGCTTAATTCGTTTGCCGCGACTAACTTCTTTGTCTGGATTGAAACTAGTTGTCGTTCTCCAGCTGTTCTCCGGTCGAATGTCTCTTTCGATACTTTGCTTCAATTGTTGGCCCAATTGCCGACTGTCGATCAAGACGCCAACCTCAGTGTTTAGATTTGCAGACCGCGGATCGAGATTGAATGTGCCTATATACACCTTGCTATCGTCGATCACCATACTCTTGGCATGCAGTGCGAAAATGGGGTTCTTGATTGCCAGTTCAGGATAGCGTTCGATCAGCTCAGTTTGGATTTGTGGGTGGGGTTTGTACTCGTATAGCTCGATTCCTGCGTCCAGCAGTTTGGTTCTTTGTTTATGGTAGCCGCTGAAGGCTGCCAGGTTGTCGGTAGATGCCAGCGAGTTCGTAGAAATACGAATTCTTATGCCGCGCTTATGCAGGTCGGCAAATAGCTCGATGCCATCTTCCGGTAGAATCAGGTACGGGGATTGAATCAGTATCGAGTGTCTTGCGTCTTTTATCGCAGCAACAAGCGCCTGCGTTGATTCACCGCCACCCGATAATCCGGATTCTCCGGTATTTTTACCCGGTTTGTCGCTTATGAATCTGGCCTCTTCCCAAACCATCGCCTGCAACATTTCGGGAAAATACTTTGGCATGTCTTCGATTGCGGCTCGTATGGCAGGCTCAAAATTCATCGGATTACTGGCGTAAACATGCAGTTCCTCGTACCTATGTTGCGCTTCTTCTGCGGATGGCAAGTCGTCCAGGTCTTTCAAAACCTGCTCTACCGGCACCGACAGGTGACTTTCCCAGAATTCATCGAAGTTGGCGCTCATATCCAGGACAGCCGGTCCCAGGAGCAAAATATCCCGATCACGAAAGTTGTACTCCTGATTGAAATCAAAGTATTCGTCAGCCATGTTGCGGCCGCCCGTGATTCCGGCCAGGCCGTCAAAAATCGCAGTCTTGTCATGCATTCGCTGATTGGTTTCGCGGAAATCGAAGACCAAATTGGCTATGCGGCGGAAAAAGGAAGTCCCGACCGTGGACTTCGGGTTGTAAATTCGAATGTGGACGTTCGGGTGAACGGCAAGAAGCAGAAGCGCTTTGTCATCAGCATCAACAAGAAAATCATCGACCAGGACCCGTACCGTTACCCCCCGATCAGCCGCTCGCAACAGCATTTCGGTCGCAAGTATCCCGATATTGTCATTGCTCCAAATGAAGTACTGGATATCGATCGTTTCCAGGGCATGCTGCGCCAACCAGGCGCGCCCCATTAATGCTTCCTCGCCTTTTTCGAGTATATAAATGCCCGTCTTCTCCTCCATCAGCGCGATACATGCTTCGCAGTTGGCATCGACCCAATCCCGTAACGGCTGACTTGAAACGCAAATGGGAAAAAGCAACAACAAAGCGAGGCTCGCCAAGCAGGCGCGGGGGTGTCTAAAAATGTAGAAAGCGGTTAACTTCATCGTCATGCGAGAGATGTATTTCGAACGGGTATGAGTTTACTGCAGTACAAAAATCCTGTCATTTCCGACACAGTGATTGCCAGCAGTTGGCGAAAAGGCCATCCACGGAAAGAGTCAGGCCCGCTTTTTTTTGTCATCGTTTTGTAATTTTGCTGTGAGCCTCAGCAATTGCTCAGCGGCTCGTTCAAGCACCTGGAATTCAATCGCTCCCAAGCGGTCACAAGCAGCGGCTAGTCTCCGGGTTCGACGCAGGCGGGCTTTTTCCATCAATCGCTTCCCCTTTGCGCTGGCCGCGATCATGATGAGGCGACGATCGTTATGATCGGATTTCTTGATAACCAGGCCATCCTGCTGCAAGGCATCGACCAAACGGCTCATCGTTGGAGCGCTCACCTGTTCCGTCCTGGCGAGTCCGCCAAGACTCGTCTGACCGCCAAACACCAGCACTGAAAGAGCAGACAGCCTTGCCGGGCTTATTCCGCTGGCCCGGTCGCTGCTACGCAGAGTTCTTAACAGGTGAATGGAAGCGCTGTGCAGGTCTTCTGCCAATTGCTGGGATTTTTTTCTATGAGCCATCGCCGTTTGCCATTCTTTCGAACTTGGTCTATTATTTAGTTAGCCTAACTAAATAGCAAGTCATGTCTGACTATAAGAAAATCTTTTCCGCAGTAAGCGAGAATGAGCTGGAGGAATTCCGCGCGCTGATAGCGAGTAATCCGGCCCTTGCTCAGGCCAGGAACGAGCAGCAATTATCCTTGGTGATGTGGTTGCTTTATCACCAAAAACGGGCCTGGCTGAGCGAGATCAAATCGTTGCTTGGTGAACTCGATCTGTTCGAGGCGGCGGCCATCGGCGATGTGGCGCGGATAAAAAGCCTGGTTGGAGATCGGCCAGAGTTGGTCGACACGATGGCGTCGGATGGCTTCCAGGCATTGGGGCTCGCCTCTTTTTTTGGTCAACCGGATGTTGTCACGGCGCTTATCGCGGCAGGCGCCGACGTCGATTACCAGGCGCCGGGCAGCCTCCTTGCCGCGCTGCATGGTGCCGTGGCAGGTAAATGCGTGGCCAGCACCAGGCATCTGCTGGACGCCGGCGCAAACATCGATGCCAAACAGCATGGTGGCTATACGGCCTTGATGGCCGCTGCGGGAAGTGGGTTGATCGAAATACTCGAGCTGTTGCTCCAGCACAATGCCGACCCGGCGATTACCGACGACAAGGGCAATACCGCCCGCGATCTGGCTTTGCGAAAAGGCCAGAGTGAAACGGCGGAGCTGTTACCGGCCTGAATCACATATTATTGAGGCCTCTTTTTTTTCTTTATCGATTCGCCGCCGGTGTTTTCGGCGTCGGTACGACAGGACGTGCATTGTGATCGGTAGGGCGTTTTCC
This sequence comes from Gammaproteobacteria bacterium, assembly GCA_027292775.1. Classification (GTDB taxonomy): domain Bacteria; phylum Pseudomonadota; class Gammaproteobacteria; order Steroidobacterales; family MnTg04; genus MnTg04. The sequence continues at coordinate 4,698 of JAPUGL010000141.1, forward strand.
GGCGTCGGCACCCGCCCGAGCCTATGCGACCAGTGGTTTTATCACCGCGCCAACCCACCGGAAAGGTCCGCCGGACTCACGTAAGGTAACGCTCAGGTTCAAACCGCTTGCAACGGACCGGGAAAACCGGGAATCAAACAGAAAACGGACCACCCATGACGCTTACTGAAAAAAGCCTGAGGAACCCCGCCGCGATCGCCGTCGTCGTCGCCTTGATCGCGTTGTTTGGCGCGCTGGCGATGTACAAGTTACCGATCCAGCTGTTGCCCAACATTTCACAACCACAGATTACGGTTTTCAATAACTGGCGTGAGGCGGCACCTGCGGAGGTCGAGGCCAATATCGTAGAGCCACAAGAGAGCATCCTCAGATTTATCCCAGGTGTGACGGAAATTACCAGTAATGTCAGTCGCGGCTCCGGTCGTATCACGCTGACGTTTGATATCGACACCGATATGCAGGACGCTCTGATCCGGGTTATTAACGCGGTGAACCAGGCACCTCCGTTGCCGGTCGATGCTGACGAACCGTTTGTCGCGGGTGGGGCCGGATTCAATTCGCCGATGGCCGCTTCGCTTTTGATACGACCTTTGCCGAACAACCCGAATCAGGAAATGGCTAGCTACCAGAAGCTGATAGACGAGACGGTACAGCCGAGACTGACCCGTATCCCGGGCGTATCGCAGGTCCGGCTCAACAGCCAACGGCCCAAGCAGATTCACATCAAGTTCGATCCGTATAAGGCCGCGGCGCTTGGCATTCGTGTCGAAGACATAGCCGAGGCGATCGGACAGGCGGTTGATGTGTCGGGCGGCTTCGCCGATGTGGGGCGCCGCCAGTACACGGTCCGCGTTGTTGGACAGCAACAGATTGATGAAATGGACCAGTTGATAATTGGCTGGAGCGGTAATCGCCCTCTGTATCTGCGTGAAGTTGCGGAGATCGAAGTCGGTCTTTCACCGATGCGGGGATTTACTTTGCGCAACGGTTATCCAGCTTATTACATCCAGATTCAACGAGAAAACGATTCCAATACGGTTGATATTCTCGACCGTATCAACCTGGCGATTGATGAACTTAATGCCGGTCCGTTGCTGGAAGCCGGGCTGACTATGGACCTGAGCTATGATTCCTCGGTCTACATTCGTCGCGCTATCTCACTGGTGCAGACCAACCTGGGTCTTGGCGTGATGCTGGCGGTCGGTGTCCTGTGGTTCTTCCTGCGCAGCGTGCGAGTGACGCTTCTGATTGCGCTGGCAATTCCCGTTTCGCTGTTGGTTGCATTTATCGCGCTGGAAAGTTTTGGCCTCACGCTCAATGTAATTTCACTGGCCGGGCTGGCATTCGCCGTCGGGTTGGTGCTTGATGCAGCGATTATCGTGCAGGAAAATATCGTCCGTTACAGGCAGAGCGGCGAACATGGCGAATATGCGGTTCTGCATGGCACATCCCAGGTTTCCGGCGCGTTATTCGCCTCGACCCTGACCAGCGTTGCGATTTTTCTACCGGTCCTGTTTATGCAGGGCATGGAAGGCCAGTTATTTGCCGACCTGGCCCTGACCTTGTCGGTTGCGGTGCTCGCCTCCTGGGCCGTGGCCATGACCGTCCTGCCGGTTGCCAGTTCTCGCTGGCTGAGCCAAAAAGAAGAAAAAGATCCGATGTCTCATTGGTGGGATAATGTCACCGTTCTGATGATGAAATTGACCGATAATCGATTTCGACGCAGCGCCTGGATTGGCGGACTGCTGGTTTCGGCGGTTGCCATCACTGTGTTGCTAATGCCGAAAGCGGATTTTCTACCTTCGGCCAAGGCCGATGCTGTGCAGACCTTTTTTAGTCTACCGGCCGGCAGCACCGTGGAAATGCTGGAAACGGAAATCGCCGCCGAGATGGTGCGTCGCCTGAAGCCATATATGGATCACGAGCAAAAGCCGTATATCAAAGGATACAACCTGTCGATCTTCGGCTCGTTCAGTGTGCTCTTTCTGTATCCCGAAGAGCCGGACGAAGTTGACGATTTTCTCGCCCTGCTTAGAGATGAGCTGCTGGTTGGCCTGCCGGACACGCAAGCGTTCCCGAGCCGCGCTTCGCTGCTGAGTTTTGGCTTCAATGGCGGGCGCACGATCAACGTGGATCTGCAAGGGCCGGATATCGACGCACTGATGGCGGGCGCGCGGATTGGCATGCAGGCGATCAACGAATTTCTTCCCGGCGCCGTGGCCCGTCCCTTGCCGGGTCTGTCGATTTCGGAGCCGGAGCTTCAAATCGATCCGAACGAACGTCAGATCGCCCAGGCCGGACTGAACCAACGTAGCCTCGCCAGCGCCGTGCGGGCGATGACCGGTGGTCTTTTTGTCGGCGAATATTTCGATGGCAACGATCGCATGGACATGATTCTCAAATCGGGGGCATGGTCTTCGCCGGAGGCGATGGCGGCAATGCCCATCAGCACACCTTTGTCTGGCGTGCAGACGATAGGCAGCCTGGCAACGATTACGCGTACGGTAGGACCGAGCCAGTTGCAACGTGTCGACGGGCAACGGACCGTCAGTCTTCAGGTCATTCCGTCGGAGAATATGACTGTCGAAGAGACGCTGGCTATTCTGCGTTCAGATGTCGGGCCGAAAATTTATGAGGCTTTGCCCAGTGACGCCGGCATCAGTTATCGGGGCAGCGCAGACAGGCTGGAAGGCGCGTTAAAAGAAATGAGGAACAACTTCCTGCTCGCAATCCTGATTCTGTTCATGATCATGGCCGCGATTTTCCGCTCGCTGCGTGACAGTTTTCTGGTACTGATGGTCATGCCATTGGCGCTTGCCGGTGGGGTGCTTGCTCTGCGACTCCTCAATATTGTGACTTACCAGTCCATGGATTTGCTGACCATGATTGGTTTCATTATTTTGCTGGGTCTGGTCGTGAACAACGCCATTCTATTGGTCATCCAGACCCGCCATGCGGAGAAAGACAAGGGCTATGACCGCCGCTCTGCTGTTGCCGACGCGATCAGGATTCGTGCCCGGCCTGTTTACATGAGCACACTGACCAGTATTTTTGGCATGTTGCCACTGGTCGTAATTCCGGGTGTCGGCTCGGATGTATACCGCGGACTGGCCGCGGTCATTGTCGGCGGCATGATGGTCAGCGCGGCTTTCACGTTGGTGTTACTGCCCAGCCTGTTACGCATCGGGGAGGAGCGCCGGACCACGATCATCGGTGCCGGCAGCCCGGGTCAGGTCACGGCCGGCCCGGAGATAGTCTGAAGATTTCACAGGGATGAACATGATGAGTAATTCAAAAAGAATCTACCTGCTTGCGGTCGCGTTGGGTCTGGCAGTCAGCCCGCTATATGCCCAGGGGCAGCAGATTCCACCCAGGCCCGTATCGGTGTCTGGCGTCACAAGCACACAAATCACGCCGACGGTTCCGATAGCCGGGACGGTCTATAGCCGCAACGATGTACAGATCACAGCCGCAATCAGCGGGCCGTTGGTCTTCGTCGCCGAGCCGGGGACCTACGCGGAAGCCGGCGACGTCGTTGCTCGTATCGACGACACTGACCTTCGTTTGCAGAAATTGGAGCAGAAAGCGCTGGCACAAAGAGCGAAAATCAGCCTGCAGTTTCTCAACAGTCAGCTCGAGCGTCAGCGCAGCCTGGCCCAAACGCTGGCGACCTCGATAAACCAGCTCGAACAGACCGAGTCGGACCGGGATATCGCGGAGAGCGACTTGTCGATTGCGGCCTTGCGACTCGAACAGATCCAGGAACGACTCGACAGGGCAGTAATTCGTGCGCCATTCAGCGGCGTCATCACCGATCGCCTGCAGCGTGAGGGTGAATATGTCTCACCCGGAAGCGTGCTGGCAAGGATGACAGACACGGAAAACCTCGAGGTCAGGGTAGAGGTTCCGGTCAATTACGCTGGCCGTGTACATCGTGGTGACAACCTAAAAATGTTCGGTTTCGAGTCCGAGTTTTCGGGCAGTGTTCGTTCGGTTATCCCGTCGACGGATGTGCGTTCGCAGACTTTTGAGATTCGCGTGGAGCTTCCCGAGGATGCCGGTCGTGAGTGGTCCATCGGCCAATTGATCAGCGTCGCCGTACCGATGCGCAGTATGCAGGAAACACTGGTTGTTCCTCGCGACGCGTTGATTCTTCGACGCGAAGGTACCTATGTCTATCGTATCGACGAAGACAATACGGCGCATCGAATCATGGTCGAAATCGGCGATGGTTATGGTGCGTTAGTCGCAGTAAGCGGTGATTTGGAGCCGGGCGACCAGGTTGCGATACGCGGCGCCGAGACCTTGCAGGAAGGTTCATCAGTCAACATCATCAATCAGGGTCAGGTGGCCGGTTCTGCCTCCAACCCAGGAGGAATGTAAAATTCGCTCTGGACAATCATAATTTGTCATTATTTGTCCCCACGCCGTCATGGTTCAGCCATGGTGGTGTTTTTTTTGTCCGTTGTAATAAGCCCCATGACGCAATAACGCGTGATGACAAGGGGAAGACAGATGAAAAAGGCAAACATGACGGCAATACTTGTAGCGGCATCGGTATTTTTTGCTACCGGTGAGCTAAGGGCCGACGATGCAATACATGCATCAGAGGGCAAGGGATTCGGAACCGGAGCGGTTGTAGGTGTCCTGGTCGGTGGACCGGTTGGTGCGGTAATCGGTGCAGGCGTCGGTGCCTGGCTGGGAAATCGTGCCGCCGTAGCGAAGCGTGTCGACCCGCTGGAACAGGAATTGAAGAAAGCAAATTCCATGGGTAGCGATCTCAAGCAGGAGCTGGCGATAATTCGCGACGAGCTACGGCAGCAAGAACGCCTTACCGCAGAATTGCAGCACAGGCAGTCGCAAGTCGCCGGTTTGAGCCTGCAGGTGCTGTTCAAAACCGGCAACGCCCAAATTGATGCCGATACTGGTGAACGCATGGCCGAACTCGCCGCGATTTTGACGTCACAACCCGGACTGACGCTGGAGATCGATGGTTACGCAGATGAACGCGGAGACGAGTCGTTCAACCTCGAATTGTCGCGCGAGCGTGCCGAAACGATTGTGACAGCCTTGACCTCGTATGGCGTACCGGCGGAAAAACTGCAGGTCCACGCGCACGGCGAGATTGGCAGCAAAGGTACGGAAGGCGACCTGGATGCATACGCGCTGGAGCGCCGCGTGACCATGCGTTTCGTCGAGTCCGGCCAGGAGCAGGTTGCGAGCAACTGATACCGGGCTTGATTGTATAACTTGGGGAGCAGGGGCCGAACCCATGGGGTTCGGCCCCTTTTTCTGTTGCGCCTCCGCTGGCGAATTGCGACACTGACTGCCGTTTTTTCCGTTAATAACGGTCTGGATCATCGGCAATGAGCATCAACTTTCGCAGTGACAATGAAGCGCCTGTTGCGCCTGAGATTCTTGACGCTGTGGCCGCGGTCAACCAGGGCTTCGTGCATGCTTACGGCGAAGACCAACTAACGGCCGATCTTGAGCAGAAATTCTCTGAAGTATTTGCCACCGATGTGCTGGTTTGGCCACTGGCAACCGGCACGGCGGCTAATTCGTTGGCGATGGCGCAGATCTGTGAGCCCTTCGGTTCGATTTATTGTCACGCACATGCCCACATGAATACGGACGAATGTGGTGCGCCGGAATTTTTTACCGGCGGAGCGAAACTGGCCGGTCTCAAAGGCGATCATGGCAAACTACAGCCAGGAGATCTGGCTTCCGCACTCGATGAGACCGGTTATCTGGACGATCACGAAGTGCTGCCATCTGGCCTCTCCCTCAGTCAGGCTACCGAGTTCGGAACGGTCTATACGCCGGACGAAGTGAAATCCCTGTGCGAGGTCGCTCGCGGGCACAATCTAAAAGTGCATATGGATGGCGCTCGTTTTGCCAACGCGGTTCAGTCGCTGGGCGTGGCGCCTGCCGATATCACGTGGAAGGCCGGTATCGATCTGATGAGCTTCGGCGCCACAAAAAATGGCGCGATGATGGCGGAAGCCTTGCTGGTGTTTGATTCTTCGCTTGCCGTGCAATTAGGCCGCAAGCGCAAGAGAGCCGGACACCTGCTGAGCAAAATGCGTTATGTCTCGGCTCAACTGGATGCCTGTCTGTGCGATGACCGCTGGCTGGCATGGGCAGGCAATGCCAATAAGCAGGCCACGAGATTATCCGTGGGTCTGGCGGATTTGCCAGGCATTGAATTGCTGCACCCCGTACAGGCGAACGAAGTTTTCGTCCGGATGAGTGAAAAGATATCAGGCGGACTCTACAAGGCCGGTTTCCAGTTTCACCTTTGGCCGGGAACCCAGGATATTTTTCGCCTGGTTTGCACCTGGTGCACCAAGGATGAAGACGTCGATTCCTTGCTGAACAAGGCATCCCAATTGGCTGTCGTTAGCTGAATGTCTGTCTTTTTTTCCAGAACAGTCAATAAGAGCCGGGTTTGGCTGTGGTTTTCCGCGTGCCTTTGTCTGGTTGCCGCCGGTCCGGCGTTCGGCGATGCACCCAGGAACCTGATATTAATGATACCGGACGGAATGGGCCCCGCAGCCGTTACGCTGGCGAGATCGTACTGGGGTGAGCTGGTCATGGACCAGATTCTGGTCGGCAGCGCGAGCGTCGCATCGACGAACTATCACATTCCAGACTCCGCCGCGACCGCCACGGCGATCGCTACCGGTGTCAATACATTTAATCGCGCCATCGCGGTTGATGATGAAAGACGGCCGTTGCTGACGCTGATCGAGTCGGCGGAAAAAAATGGCATGCTGACCGGCCTCGTGGTCACCAGCCCGATACAGCATGCGACGCCGGCTGCGTTTACCGCTCACGTAGATCATCGCGACAAGTATCGGCAGATTGCAGCACAACAACTCGAGCAGGGTGTCGACCTGATGCTGGGTGGCGGAGCGAAGTACCTTGCAGCCGGGCCGGTGACCGATGAGGACATTGCGGCTAATGACCTGGTTACCGCAATGGCGTTGCCGGATCAACCGGATATTCTGTGGTATCCCGATTTGTATCAGAAAGCGAAGGAAGCAGGCTACCAGCTCATCACGACGCGAGCGGAGCTGGCGCAGGCGCGCCTGCCGGTACTGGGAATTTTCGCGAGAGACTGGCTGACGGCTCCGTTGGACCGGCTTCACGGTGATGAGGACGATGAGCCGGACCTGGCGGAAATGACGCGTTTTGCGCTCGACCGCTTAGCTGGTAACGATCAAAGTTTCGTATTACTGATCGAAGGCAGCACGATCGACAGCGCGGGGCATTATTATGATCCGGGCTGGCTGGTTCACGATGTCCGGGAGTTTGACCAGGCACTGTCGGTTGCGCTGGATTTTGCCAGGCAACGAGAGGACACGCTGCTTGTTGCGATGACCGACCATGAAACCGGCGGTCTGAGTCTCGGGCGCATGCTTCGTGACGAACAGGTCGGTGAAAAAGACTATTCGCGCGACTGGAACCTCGATATTTTGAGAAGACAGAAAGCAACGGTTATGGGCATGCTTAAGCAGATTAGACAAGGCGGCAATCCGGTCGATGTTTTTGTCGAGAACACTGGGATCACGACAATTTATCCGGATCAGAAAAAGAGTCTGATGGGGATTCCAGGTATGGATCTCGATGACGAGGATATCGAGGAAGACGCGATGCGAGTGATCGGGGCCGTACTCAGCAGCCATGTCAAAGTAGACTGGACTACGCGCTTCCATACGGCCGTCGATGTAGGTGTTTATGCTTATGGTCCCGGAGCGGAGCGCTTTGCCGGCTACCATCCAAACTGGCAGATCGGCCGCATGATTGCGGAACTCATGAATCTGCCGGTCGCTGGCACGGGCGCCGGGCGTGAGCAATTTGCCATAGATCAAAGTGGCAAACCGTCAAAACCGCTCGAATAGAGCGGATCTTTCATCAGGAGAAAAAAATGCAAGGATTCCCTCACCGTTATTCGGTTAACGCAAGTGCAAAGAAGGATGGACTGGTCTTGCTCGATTCACCTGGGGCGTCGCAACTTTCATCGGCACCGCCGATCGAGTTCGATGGTCCGGGCGATCAATGGTCCCCCGAATCGTTACTGACTGCGTCGGTAGCCGATTGCATCATCCTGACTTTCAGAGCCATCGCAAAAGCCTCGAGCCTGGAATGGAGCGAACTCGAACTAAATATCGACGGAACGCTCGACAGGGTCGATCGGGTAACCCGGTTTACTCATTTCGATATTCAGGCACGCCTGCAAATTCCAGAGAGGGCAAATGCTGACAAGGCGAAGCTATTGCTCGAAAAAGGCGAGAAAAGCTGCCTTATCAGCAACTCCCTGAATGCGGAAATCTCCATGGTGGTCAGCGTGAAAATCAATTGACCGACCGCTCAGGACCAATGCATCTCAGTCTTCAGCCGATTTAGAAAAAAACACGGGATTACCTGGCGACTACCCGCTCATCGACCTAAGACACCGGCACTAGTGCTCGCCTCGCGTCACTCTGGCGCGCAGGGTCTTGGTCTTCCCTCGTCGTGTTTTGTCGTCCACACGTTTTTTTCTCGCATTCCTGCTGGGTCGCGTTTCCTTGCGCTCTCTCTTTACAGCGGTCGCACTGAGGATCAGGTCCCGTAACCGTTTCAGCGCTTCCTCGCGATTTTTTTCCTGACTGCGGTACTGTTGTGCCTTGATCACGACGACGCCTTCCCTGCTGATACGATTGTCCTGATGGGCCAACAGTTTTTCTTTGTCGGCATCAATAAGTGATGAGCGCCGAATATCGAAGCGTAGATGAACCGCGCTTGAGACCTTGTTGACGTTCTGACCGCCAGCGCCCTGCGCTCGAATCGCCGTGAATTCGATTTCGTTGTCCGCTATTTGAATTTTCTCGTTGACTGTCAGCATGAGTGGGTTCCGTGCAGACCAGCGCTCAGGATACCCCTGCCGTAGCTGCATTTCGTGAGCCAAAAATAGCCAGACCGATGCCGCCCAGTATCAGGGCAGAGGATAATGTCAGTCGCATTGTCAGGCTTTCGGCAAGAAACATCACGCCACCGAGGGCGGCTATCACCGGCACCGATAATTGCACAGTCGCGGCGCGCGTGGCACTCATCCCGCGAAGCGCTGCATACCAGATGACGTAACCCAGACCGGACGTCAGGGCGCCCGAGATAATCGCGAGGACGATGCCCTCGACGATAACCAGATTTCATCGGCAAACAATATGCTCACCGCAAGCGTCGCTGGCACACAGCGGAGGAAATTTGATGCCGTGTCTGCAAGCGCGCTACTCGCCTTTCGACCGCGCAGGGAATAAATACCCCAGCAAACACCAGCCAGAACCATCATCGCGGCGGCGCCCAGCGGTGGAGCCGACAAACCGGGCAGGAGCAGATATGCCAGGCCCAGCAAGGCAAGGATCAGGCCTATCCACTCCATCTGGTGCGGGCGGTCGCCGGACAAAAGTGCCGCGCCGATCATCGTGATCTGAACCGCCGCAAAAAGAATCAAAGCACCGGCACCGGCATCCAGGCTTATATATGCAAGGGAGAAGGGTAGTGCGTAGAGAAAAAGCATCGCCGACGACATCCAGCTTCCTTCGGTTCGCAGCCGATCTATATTTGTGCTCGCCAAAACGATAATCAGCAGGGTCGTTGCGCCAGATAGCAGGCGGATAGAAGTGAAACTGATGGCGTCTATTGTTTCCGCGCCGAGCGCCATCCGGCAGAGGACCGAATTGGCTGCGAAGGCAAGCAGAGCCAGCGTTGTCAGGGTGAAATTAATCGAAACGCCAGTGATTATTTGTCAGGATATTTCGCAAAGTGCGGTGCGGATGACATTTCGTCATACCAGTGCGCCCGGTCGTCCCAGAAAATGATATTTTCGGGGCATATGCCTGGGTCTTCGTCCAGCGTGCCCGCCGGAATTACGGCAAAGTTTCTTTCTTCGGAAACGCGGGGTACTGGCGATCCACATTCAGCGCAGAAATTCCGCCCAAAAAACTTTGCGGATTCCAGTTTGAAATCGCGTATCAGGTCTTCACCATGGGTCCAGCTCAAATTATCCGGCGTTGTGAAAATATTGCTGGCATGTGCCGAGCCCGTGGCCTTCCTGCATCTTGAGCAGTGGCAGACAAAGAAGGAATTGAATGGGCCGCGCAGTTCAAATTTCACTTTTCCGCAAAGACAGCTGCCATTGATTACATCGCTCATCGGTCGTCTCTCCAGGATCAATAATGGGGTGGTCGCTCGTCCGGGTCGGCGTCACCTTCGATCATCTCCGCCAATCCCTTCTGCTGGTCTACCAGGTATTTGCAGCTAACACGCAGTTTTTCAATGTCCTTTTGCTGGCTGCTGACAATATCGTTCAGAGTCTGCACCGTGTCTTCCAGGTAGGCAATTTTTGTTTCGAGAGACTCGATTCGATTACTGGACACGGCCATCGGTCTCCCCGGACATGTTTTGCTTGCCCGCACGAACGCGCATCAATCCGGTTTCCTGAATTTCAACGTCATGCGGTCGCTCTCTCCGATCGCAAGATATTTTTCCCGATCAACGTCTTTCAAGCGCAATGAAGGAGGCAGCGTCCAGACGCCTTGCGGGTGGTCCCTGCTGTCATTCGGGTTGGCATTGATCTCGCTGCTTTCCATGAATTCGAATCCTGCCGATTCCACAAGCTCTATGACATAGTCCTGGCGCACATAACCGGAAACAGCCTCCGGGTCCTGTTCTTTCTCAGGGTCGGCACGGTGCGCAACAACGCCCAGGATGCCGCCCGGCTTGAGCGCGGAATAAATGCCGTTGAACGCTTCACGGCCAACACCTTCTCTCACCCAGTTATGGACGTTGCGAAATGTCAAAACCATGTCGGCGGAATTCGGCGGGGCGATATTGAGCAACAATGGCGGGTCGAAAATCGTGACTGCAACTTCGGAATAACTATCGGGGTCAGCCGCCAGTTTCTCGTCAAATCTTTTCGCATTCGAACTGAAATATTCGATTTCGGAATCGGGGTCATAGCTTGCCGCGTATAACTTGCCGTTAACCTTCAGATAGGGTGCAAGAATCTCGGTGTACCAGCCACCTGCGCCGGGCGAAATTTCAACGACCACCATATCCGGTCTGACGCCAAGAAATTCGAGAGTTTGCAGCGGGTGCCGGTAGTGGTTTCGGACCCGGGAAGCTTTGTTGCGGTGATCGCCATCGGCAATTGCGGCCAGGCTTGCCGGCAGAGAACGGTCGAATTCGACGCCGTTGCGCCATACCCTGGCAATGTGGCGTGAGTCGGAAATATCCTGGATCGGATCACCGTCGATCAAAACCAGGTCGGCGAGCAGCCCCACCTTAATCCGTCCGCGGTCGGCAAGAGCAAACGCGTCGGCCGCGTTAGCCGTGGCTGCCGACAGGGCTTCTATAGGGCTCAGGCCTGCCTGGACCAGAAGTTCCAATTCGCGGTGAAGACTGATCCCGTGCATGACTTCAAATACCGAAGCGTCGGTTCCGGCCACGAGCATGACGCCGGCATCATGAAGCCCGCGAACCGCATCGAGAAACTGATCCAGGTTTTTGAGGTTTTGACTGTCATTGCTGGCCGTCAGATTTTCGATCATTTTACCGTCAAGGTATGGCGCGACTGCCGGGTCTTCCGCGATCAGGGCGCGCGCTGCCGGCGACAAAACCGTCCGGTACGGACAGTGTTGCGGTAACAAACATGGCGCGTTCCGCCAGCAAATTCGACAAATCAGGTTCGGCACCCGATGTTCGCCAGATATGCGCCAGCCCGTCCGCACCTGCTGCCACGACTGTTCTGACATCGTCGGGCGTCTCGATATGGGCGACCACCTTCAGGTTGCGATCATGCGCGGCTTTGACCAGAGCACGCGTCGTTGCGAGGCTCATAGTTGGCATGCCGTTCATTGCCCGCTCGCCGTTGAGCACGATTTTCTGGTAATCGGCTCCATTGGCAACCCGATCCGCGACGAAAGCATCTGCCTGTTGTGGACCATCTACCGTGGGAATAACGATATTGTATTCGGTGCCATGGCCACCCGGCGGGGTTGCCAGCATGTCGGTCGACAGGAAGTCAGCAACGTCGTCACGAGTTTCCGCAGCTGTTTTCAGAACGGGGAAAAGACCCGGCCACGTCATCTGGTCGAGGTTGGTCGTTACCCCGAATCGCAACGCGGTCTGTAGCTGGGTCACGGAAAACGTATGGGTATGCGCATCTATCATGCCCGGCATCAGGGTCATGCCTTCGGCATCGATGATTTCCAGCCCCCGGGGAAGTTCACTGCTACCGGTGATTTTCGATATCAGCCCGTCGCGGATCACCACCTGATGCACGTCCAGCAACCGGGTGCCATCGAAGACACGCGCGTTGGTAATAACAAAACTGCCGCTGCCGGCACTTTGTTCCAGGTTTGCGCAGCCTGTCATCAAAAGCAGGGGCATCAGGCAGGCGGCGCGTGTCATGCGAGGGATCATGGTGTGTCGTGTTTTCACAAATATTCCTTTACCGAAGTGAGTTCCGCAGAGTCGCAGCAATTCTGAACCGATATTAGCCTAAGGCAGCTCTGATCTGTTCACGAACTTGTCTCTTGCGCCCAAAATATCCAGCTCCTGCGTTGCAAATCTTCGCAAATGCCAGCCATTACGTGCGATTCACGCCTGGAACCGGAACATTTTGGCTCACTACCTACTTCGCCCGTATATGGATTCAGAGCCTCCATAAAAAAACCGGTCGCGACCGGGCGAGTAAACAACTGAGGAATATGTAAAGGAGGCTTGACATTTGGTTCCGCAAGTGTAAGGTAAAGCATACTTTACATTGGAAGGAGACCAGGATGTCCGCCATAACTATTGATCGATTCCGCCGCGAGTTTATTTTGACCGCCATTTCTGTTGTAGCGCTGATTGTTGTGATGTATCTGTTGAATCTCGACCGTGAGGCAAACAAGGCCTTGATCATCGGCCTGATACCGGCATTGCCGGGTCTGGCCGCCGTGGCAATCCTGATACTGGCCCGGGCACGCATGGATGAACTCGAGCGTAAAATCCACGATGCAGCGCTGGCCTTCGCGTTCGCGACCAGCCTTTTTCTACTGGTAGCCTATGGTGTCCTGCAGGCGTCGATTGCTGCACCCACCCTGAATTGGGCACTGGCCGCGGCCTTGATGAGTTGCACCTGGGCGACGGGGTGGATCGTCTTCGGACGTCTTTACCGATGAAGAACAACGTCAGGAAGTTTCGTGCCGCGATGAACTGGACGCAGGCGGAACTTGCGGGCGCGCTTGATGTGTCACGCCAGACTGTAAATGCAATCGAAAGGGAGAGGTACGATCCCAGCCTGCCGCTGGCTTTTCGTATCGCGGCGCTGTTTGACAAGCGCGCGGAGGACGTCTTTATCGTCGATTGAGTAGCAACCAGGCTTAACAGCCATCAATTTTCCTGGCTTTTTTGTTTCCTGGGTAAACGGCCGGTTTTTCTTAGCGCCTCGCGTAAAACAAACTCGATCTGCGCATTGAGACTGCTACTTCAAGTACCCCCAAATCAACGAGTTATGCTATTATCTCCTTATTAATCAATGCTTTAGGTTGACCTGCGTTGATTAATGTTTTTAACTGTTTAGCGCTGTATAGCTACTACGTGTGCTTACACGTGTGCTTTATTTTTGCTAACGGGAGTAATAGCCATGACCCAAAAACTGACAGTAGCGAGAATCGACTCGCTAAAACCACGAATTGACCGTAGGACAGGAAAGAGGAAAGCAAAGGACGTAACTGATGGCTGCGGCACTGGTCTGCTCGTACGCGTCCAGCCATCTGGACGCAAGTATTACTACGTGCAATTTCGGCGCCCAGCCCATGTGAAGAAACGCAAATTAGGCGAAGTTCGCTACGAGATCAATACAACCCGCGTTCGGCTGGGTAGAACCGATCATATCGGTCTGAACAAAGCCCGCATTCTCGCCAAGGAAGCTACGAATGCTGCGCGCAGCGCGGTCAGCGCCGGGCTAGCTGGAGA
>JAPUGL010000142.1 GCA_027292775.1 Gammaproteobacteria bacterium
CCGACTGGAGAAGGACGCCAGCCTCAACAACCTGGTTGCGATGTTGCAAGTGCAGCCGTATGCGGCGGTCATGGATGGCGATGAATTCCTGGGATTGATCACGCGTTCAGATGTACTGAATCACTTGCGCAAGCAGGTGTAATTGGTCATATGTTGAAGATATTGCACGACTCTGTGTGCCTCCTGTTTCTCGACATTTGACGCTCCCAAGCCAATACTTCAGACGTCTGAAGAGGAAACGCAATAATGGATTGGAGTTTTTACCTGATCGTTTTCGTGGCGTTGTTTGGCTTTATTGCCGCATTGATGACGGTTCGTTATTTCGTTGGCAAGCGTCTCGAGAAGATTGAGCAAAAACGTCAGATTGAAGAGGAGGCACGGCAGACTGCCGAGTCGAATTTCGGCCTTTGAGTGTCCGCTCATAGATCCCGCAGTCTGATTAATCGAAAAATTTCCGGAGATAATTTCATGATGCGGTATTGTATCTTGTTCGCATTTGTCGTCAGCGTTGCGGCCTGCGCTGAACCGAAAGAGTGGTCCGTCGACGATTACATCGCCGCAATCGAGGGCCCACAGGAGACGGTTGAGGAAGATCTCGATGCGCTGACACTCACCGAGTTGATGGACGAGTTCAATGTTCCGGGCATCAGTGTCGCCGTGATCAGGGATTTCGACATTCATTGGGCGAAAGCCTACGGGGTTGCAGATATCGAATCCGGCGCGCTGGCCGATACCGAAACCCTGTTTCAGGCGGCGTCGATCAGCAAACCGGTGGCGGCCATGGCAGTACTCAAAGCCGTGGAAGATGGCAAATTTTCCCTAGATGACGACATCAACACCATTCTGAAGTCCTGGCGGTTACCGGATTCAGAGTTCACGGCAGATCAGGCAGTCACGCCCAGGTCTTTGACGAGTCACACGTCGGGCCTGGGCGATGGCTTTGGCTTTCCCGGCTATCACCCCTCCGACCCCGTACCCACCCTCGTGCAAATCCTGAACGGCGAGAAACCCTCAAACGTCGGACCCGTAATAATGGAGCGACCGCCGCTGGTCGCGATGAAGTATTCAGGAGGCGGCGTCACACTTATGCAACTGGCGATTGAAGAAGCGACCGGCGAACCGTTTGCGGCATTGTTGCAGGAAACTGTGCTCGGACCGATCGGCATGACGCAAAGTACCTTCGAGCAACCGCTGCCGGCGGCGTGGGACCGGAACGCGGCGCGTGCTCATGATGAGAATGGCAATGCCATGGATACAAAATGGCATGTCTATCCCGAGCTTGCCGCGGCAGGACTGTGGACGACGCCCACGGAACTCGCAAAATTTGCGATCGAAGTGCAGGAATCTCTGCAGGGGCGTTCAAACCGCGTATTGAATCAAACTTCAGTGCGGGAAATGCTGAGTCCGGTCGGTGTCGGGCCGTATGCGATCGGTTTTTCAATCGAAAAAAGAGGCGAGGGCTGGTATTTCGCGCACGGCGGCAGCAATTGGGGTTTTCGTGCCTTGCTCATGGGACACAAGATCAAAGGCTACGGCCTGGTCGTGATGACGAATGCGTCGGAAGGGGGCACACTCATTCAGGAAATCGGCAAGCGTGTCGAGAGGGCCTATCGGTGGGACTCGCTGGACGGGCCCGTGCCGCGTTAGGTGATTACCTGGGTCAAATAAGGGCGGCGCCTACGATATCGTAACTGATGGGAAGATTTTTCCTCTCGCTTTATCATGTGTTGCTGCTCAGGCAGGTGCCTCACCGCTGTTCAATGACGACGCGGTTATTGACGTCGAATTGAGCGGCCCGATCGGATCGCTGATCAAAAACAAGAAAGAGCGTAATGAGCTGCCCTTTGTGTTCAAAGCAAACGGCGTCGAATACCACATTCAGGTCCGGGTTCGTGGCAAGAGCCGATTGCGCGTGTGTGATTTTTCGCCACTAAGATTCAATTTCTCGGATGGAGACACAAATCAGACGGTCTTTGCCGATCAGGACAATCTAAAACTTGTCACGTATTGCCGGAGCAAGGATGTCGCCGAAACTGATACGCTCCAGGAATTCGCGGCGTATCGGATCTTCAATCTCATTTCGGACGCAGGATACAGAGTGCGCTTGCTACGCATCACTTACCGGGACACCGACGAGCGCCGCAAGGATGTGGTGCTTGCGCGATATGGATTCTTAATCGAGTCGCAGTCTGAGTTAGCTGACAGGATTGGCGGACGTCCCGCAAAAGTCACCGGCGTATCACTTCGTTCGCTCGACGATCGTCAGGCAGCTTTAGTCTACGTCTTCCAATATATGATCGGTAATACCGACTGGTCGATGGCGAAGGCCGACGACGATGATGTCTGTTGTCACAATGGCGACATACTTGAGATCGAATCGAAGCACTTCTACGTACCCTATGATTTTGATCTTGCCGGTCTCGTTAATGCCAAATATGCATATCCGGATCCGGCGCTCCGTATCCGGAAGGTGACGCAAAGGATGTACCGTGGTTATTGCACGTCGCGCGACACCTTGCAGAGTGCACTTGGCATGGTCAGAAAGCGTAAGGCGGATATTCTGGGCGTGTTGAGCGAGATTCCCGGGCTGCCGGAGGACGAGCAGGCAATGAGTATCGATTATCTCAGTCAATTCTTTACGCGGGCCGAAGACGAGGAAAAAATGTTGCAGACGTTTGAGCGGCGTTGCCTGTAATGGTGTATGAATTTGCCGACAAATTGCAGTCTGGGCAGATACCAGCCAGACGCCGACCCTGGATTTCAATTTGGAGTATCCTTCACTCTCAGGCAGTCAGGGTCAATTCGGAGATTAATGCGGAGGTAAAAATGGCGATGTTCAGGAAGGCAGACGGTGACGGTGAGCTGGACATAGCGTCACCACCGAAAATCGGACAGGCGCGGCCTATAAGAGCGAAAAACGTGTCAGTCATCGGGCCAACACTGGTGTTCAAGGGCGAGCTGTCGGCCGATGAAGACCTGGTGATTGAGGGCTGCATAGAAGGTACGATCGCCCATCACAAGAAGCACCTGACAATTGGCAAACAAGGTCGGGTCAAGGCAGACATTCACGCCGATTCCGTCATTATCGAGGGGCAACTCATCGGTGACATTTACAGTGAAGGGATTGTTTCGCTGGCCAAAGGTGCCGACGTCAGAGGAAATATTACCTGCGATCGGATCGTCATGGAGGACGGTGCACGGTTCAAAGGGAAAATAGACATGCGCGAACGGCCGAAGGCAATCGTGCCGAAGGAGCCTGTGCAGATTGATCCAGTCAAGACGGAAAAAGTTTCTGCATAGCGAGGCACCGCACTTGATGGATCGGCTATAGTCTTCCTCGCGTCTTGCTGGTCGATCTATTCTTCCCTCTATTAAGGAATCAAATCATGCGGTTCAGGGTCCTGGTCTACTCTATACTCCTTTGTCTCGTTGTTTTGCTTTTAGCTGCCAACGCAAAGGCGGAAACGACGTATTTAGCGGCTAGTGCACTGGTTGATCCACTTAACGGAGAGCTGCTTCAGAACCCCGTTGTGGAAATCGTTGACGGTCAAATTATTTCTGTCACGCTCGATGGCGACATTCCAGAGACCGCCAGGTTGATCGATCTTGGTGGTGCCACGATCCTTCCAGGATTGGCGGACCTGCATGTGCACCTGAGCTGGTATGCGACGGATAACGCATTCACCTTTCTCACTGTGTCACACACCGACGAGGCGATCCGCAATGTTGTCAATGCAAAAACGTTACTGATGGCAGGGTTTACGACGGTGCGAAACACGGGCGCCGGCGGTTTTTCCGACGTATCGGTTCGCAATGCCATCAACGAAGGCCGAATCCCCGGTCCGCGGCTTAAGGTTTCCGGGCCCTCCCTCGGGATAACCGGTGGCCACTGTGATGAAAACCTGTTGCCGAAGCAATACGGAATCAAGCAGGAGGGTATCGCAGACGGCCCCTGGGGAGTGCGGGAGAAAGTGCGTGATAACAAGAAGTATGGGGTCGATCTCATCAAGTTTTGTGCCACTGGCGGGGTGCTGAGCAAAGGCACTGCGGTGGGTGCTCGCCAGTACACAATGGAGGAGATGCAGGCAATTGTTGATGAAGCGCATACCCACGGGATGAAGGTCGCGGCGCATGCACATGGCGCAGAGGGTATCTTGTACGCGATTCGTGCCGGAGTCGACTCTATCGAGCATGGCAGTCTGATAGACGATGAAGGTATCAAGCTTGCGATAAAGAATGGCACCTTCCTGACTTTGGATATCTACAGCACTGAGTACATCCTTGCTGAAGGAGAAAGAATCGGAGTCCTGCCGGAATCCATGGAAAAGGCAGCATTTGTCCACGAACGTCGCAACGCGAATTTCAGGCGCGCCGTCGAAGCCGGGGCGAAGATCGTGTTCGGAACAGATTCCTCGGTTATCCCACATGGTGACAATGCGATTCAGTTTTCTCGCATGGTCGAGCATGGTATGACGCCGATGCAGGCCATACAGTCAGCGACGACCGTCGCCGCAGAACTTATGGAATGGGAAGGCCAGATCGGTGCGGTTTCCCCTGGCTACTACGCCGATATTATCGCGGTGAATGGGAATCCCCTCGACGACATCTCCGTACTTGAAGAGGTTTTCTTTGTCATGAAAGCTGGAGTGATTTACAAACACACAGAATAGCCCCGATCCAAAAAATGACGGACAGCTTCCTCTTGATATTCTGGTGAATATCGTTGACGGGTCAATCCACTTCCTTCTATGCTCGAATCAGCCCTGATATGTCATATAGACTGGGGCAAGTCCGATTTAATGATTATGGTGTAGGCCATGTCTGCGTCGCCGGCTTTAGGGGCAGCGCGCCTGGTGGAGGACACAGTATGCGAAGGTTTCATTTTCTGCCGGTTTTTGTCGTTGTAGTCACATTAGCTGGCATATTCGGGTGCGAGCAAGAAGTTGTCGATGCGCACACTGGTGATGAGCAGGCCATTCGCACGGCAGAGATCGAGGCGGTACGTGCCTTCAATGCGGGCGATATTGATGGGTACATGGCCGCCTATCCCCAACATTCCTCGTGGCTTCCGCCAAATGCTCCTATGGTGCGCGGAGCGCAGGCCATTCGCGAGCTTGCACCCCAGCTCGCTGCGAATCCGGGTTTCGAGTTTCATGTGCAGCTCGACACCGTGGAAGTCGCAAGCTCTGGTGACCTTGCGTACCTCGTTGGCTTCTACCAGTTGACGTTGAACGACGCCAACGGCAATCCCGT
>JAPUGL010000143.1 GCA_027292775.1 Gammaproteobacteria bacterium
GACTGCAGGTAAAGCTGCGCCATCGTGACGTGTTCGCGGCTGGTTTTCAGCAGGCCCTGAACATAGACTATTTCGAAGGCGGTTAACTGCTTGTTTATCTCGTCGCGCTCGCCATAAATCCCGGACAATTGGACCCAGTAATCTTTCTTGGGATTCAGAACCAGCAACTGCTTTATAATCTCCTCGACCTTCGCCAGGTCGCCCAACTCAAAATAGAAAACGCGCAGCAACAGCAGCCAGTTCTCCTTGGGTAGCTTGCCCTGGTTGATCCTGATGCTGATGGCTCTTTCCACCGGCACGATCGCTTCGCGGAATTTATTTTGCTGGTACAGAGCCTGCCCCAGCAATATATAAGGCGCCGGACCGGGGTTATCGGCTACCGTAAACCATTTGCGCAACTGATTCTCTGCTCCCAGATAATCTTCCTGGGTGAAGTACAACTGGGACAGCGTGTAAATCGTCGAAGTCTCCATTCCCAGCGGCAAATTTGGCTGCGCAAGAACATTTTCATAATCTCTGACCGCTTGCGCGTAGTTCTCCTGCGAAAAATGAATAAAGCCGTAGAAATTGTGCATTTGCGCCAGCTCATAACTGTTCAGACCTCTCTGCCTCGAAAGGTTATCCAGCGCCCGCAGCGCACCAACAAAGTCATCGGCTTCCGCCAATTCCCTGGACTCCGATAGCTTTTTGTAGGTTTTCTCGCGCATCGCCGGCGTCTTGCGTGTCTTGCGTTCTTTCCGGGGCTCGGCTGCCTGGGCGTGGCTCACTGACGCCAGCGCTCCGGGCGCATCACCGGGCAAAATTGCCGGCAGCATCAATAAGGAAACAGAAAGAATGACGGCGACAGTCAGTTTTCCCGAATAAGTCATCAGGAGTCTTCCAGTTCAAAAGTTATCTTGTTTTGCACGCCAGCCACTTCGATGGGCTCGCCATCGACTATGCGTGGCTTGTATTTGAATTTCAGCACCGCGCTGAGAGCGGCTCTTTCGAACAGCGAACTCGTCGATTCCACAATGAACGGATCACGAACAGTGCCGGTGTTGGTGACTGTAAACTCAACGATACAGTAGCCTTCCAGCCCTCGCGACAATGCGCGCCGCGGGTAAACAGGCGCTACCTTGACGATAGGAAGGTAATCGCCGTCGGAGACGGCCAGACCAAAGCCGCCGATAGACATATCAGTGGAAGCCGACATCGGCGCCACGGCAATAGTCTGTACATTCGGGTTCACCACATCCTGTTGAGGTTTTGGCATATCTGGAGGCGGTTCCTCCGGTTTCGGTGGCTTTTCCGGTTTTTGCTGCTTGCGCTGAACCATTTCCTGCCTTTGCGCGCGAACGAAATCCAGAAACTGGAACTCCCTGTCGTCGGTCAGGGCCGATTCGCCGCTGGCGATCAGAGCTTGCATGGTAAACAGCAAACCGCTGGTGATCAGCGCCGCCATAAAAATCGCCAAGCCATACCTTGGTTTAAACATCTCAGTTTTGTGCTGCAATCGCCACGTTATCGACACCGGCTAGCCGGGAGGCATCCATAACCTGGATCAGCGTCTCCGTCGTTGCTTTCTTATCTGCCTGGATGACCACTGTACCCTGCGGATTTTCCGCGTGCATTCTCTCGACAATGGCACGCACAGCCCGCGGATCCACAAGATGCCGGTCAATCCAAATCTCGCCTCTTTCGGTGATCGCAATCAGGATGTTGGCCTTGTCCTGGGAGACAGCAGTCTGGGCATCAGGCCGGTTTACGTCGATACCCGATTCCTTGATAAAAGACGAGGTCACGATGAAGAAGATCAGCATGATAAATACGACGTCCAGCATGGGCGTAATATTGATCTCGTTTTCTTCTTCTTCCTGGTTGGTCTCAGAGAACAGCTTTCTCATCTGTTTTCCCCTTAATGGTCAGTAGTCATGGAATCGCGAAAAATCTCCAGTTCACGGGCAGATCTTCTGTTCAGCCAGGTGCTGGCGAAGACGCCGGACAGCGCGCCCACCATTCCGGCCATCGTCGGTACCGTCGCGAGGGACACGCCGGCCGCCATCGAACGCGCATTGGATGTCCCCTCAACCGCCATTACATCGAACACCGAAATCATGCCGGTCACGGTGCCCAGCAGGCCGAGCAGCGGGCAGAGCGAGACCAGGGTCTTGATCATCGGCAAAAACTGCTCGGCGCGCTCCCTCATGCGCGAAAGCATGGCGTCCCGGATCTGATGCGCCTCCCAGGAACGCCTCTCGGGCCTGGCTTCCCAGGCCTGGATATCGTCCCGAATCTGCTTCCTGAGATCCGTGGAGAAATACATCATCCGCTCGACTATCAGGATCCACATCAGAAACGTCACCCATGCGATCACTGTCAGTACGGTGCCGCCGAGTTCCATGAAATCGCGGGTGGCCTCATACATTTGTGTCAGTGCATACATGTTTCGATCTGATCCTTAAGCCATGGTTCCCCTGAATTTCACCCTAGGCCGCCCGCTGCGCATGCTGCGCTTCGGAACGTTCGGCAATGATTCCGGCGCTCTGCTCCTGCAGGACATGGGTGATCTTCCTGCTGCGGCCGGTCACCAATGTGTGCAGCAGCACCGTCGGTATAGCCACGGACAAGCCCTGTACCGTTGTCACCAGCGCCTGCGAAATACCGCCGGCCATCAGCGTCGGATCGCCGGTACCAAACAGAGTGATTATCTGGAATGTCTTGATCATGCCGGTCACAGTTCCCAACAGGCCGAGCAGCGGCGCGACGACAGCAATGATCTTCAGGAACATCAACGCCCTGGTCAGCCCCGGTGTTTCCTTCAGAATGGCTTCACCAAGCTTTAGCTCCAGGGTTTCCAGATCGGAATCCCTGTATTTCTCCGAGGCCAGCAATACCCGTCCGAGCGGGTTATTGTCGATGGGCGTGTCAGATTTGAGTTGCGTATTGACTTTGTTGGCGGTCAATGTCAGAACAAACAGGCGCTCGAGCGCGATCAACAAGGCGACTATACCCAGCGCCATGATGATGTAGCCAACGATACCACCCATTTTGATCCGGTCGGCAAAAGTCGGACTGCGCAGCAACAACGCCAATATCTGGCCGCGTGTTGGGTCCAGACCAAACACCACTTGGCCATCCGTTGTGTCGCTCAGGTCCTCGGCTGAATCCGTGTACCTGGATTGCTGCGGCTGTCGCGACAACTCAGTCACGTTGCCTGTCTCAGGCGAGTATTGCAGGTACTTGCCATCGGCTACGATGTTGTAAACGCCAACCCGGACAACCTCGAGTTCCTCTTCGATGCCATTGGTATTGTTAACCGTGGTTGTAAAACGGACTACCCGGCCCTGCTCGGTCATTTCTCTTTGCATTTCGAACCACAGACGTTCGATTTCCTCTATCGACGCCAGTTCCGAGCTGGTACCCATCTTGGTCGCCAGTCCTCCCAGGAACTCCCCGCGGTCCGGAAACTGAATGGAAGTCAGTGAGTTATGCAGCAGCGCCTGTGTCTCACCGGATACCTGCTGCAATATGCCAAACAGCTCTTTCAACGAGCCCAGGCGGCGATCCAGCGCGGCAGACAGCTCGCCGGTCCGGATTTCGTTCTCGCCGAACGTGTTCTCAAGCCTCGCGCTGCGGTTCTCCTGCGCGGTGCGATCCCTGACCGCTCCTTGCAACATCGAGCGCTGTTGATTGCGCGCGTTGATGAAACGTTGCTCTCTTTCCCTGAACTCCCGCTGGTCGGTCGCGCGGCCTTGTTCAACCTGCCGGAGCAGGTCGTCGAGACTGTTAGCCTGATCCTGGGCCACTGTGGTGCCCAGCGGCAGCAGGCAGAACATCGCCGTGGCGATGGCGATAGCTGTTTGTCTGGTTATGGAATTTTTCATTGTGCCGCCTCCTCCGCTGCGTTAATCGGCAGCAACAATAGTTCGGGGGCGATTTCCTTTCGTGCCATGCGCAGACCCTGGCGAACCTGGGTTCGTGCAGCACCTGAATCCAGTTCAACGAAGCTGCCGGCATCCTTGTCCCAGGTTCCGGTAAAGGCGCCGTCTATGGTCTGGTACAAAAGCACGACGCGGCCGATCTGGAGAAATTCCACCTCGCGGGTTCCGCCGGCGATCTCCAGCGCGCCCTTGTAGGAACTGATGGTCCGGCCATATTCATTTTCTATCCCAAAGGCTTCGAAGACGTTGCGAAATTTTTCGGCGACCGACACATCGGAACGCTCCATCAGGTCTCGCAGTTTCTCGACCCTTTCCGTCCGCTCGTCCTCCAGGAACGGGATGTCCAGGGAGACGAACTGCTCCAGCCCATCTATCATGCGCAGCATCAGCGGCATGATCTGGCGTTCGATTACGGTCACCTGGTCGATCGAATCGGCAAGCTTGGCCATCTCATCAACCTGATCCTGGATCTGGCGTTCCATCAGGGCGTTGTAGACCTTGAGTCCGTCGATCTCTTTGTTGACCGTGTTGTACTTATCGAGGAGGTCGCGCTCCTCTTCGACTATATTGTCGACCCGATCTTGCGATGCCTGGGCCAGACGAATATTTCGCTCGCCCGCATCCAGAATATTATTGACGCTCTGAGCCTGCGCGACACCGAAACCCAGTGCCATCAGGACCAGGAGCCCTTTCAGATAGACCCTCATTGAACCTACTCCAGCTTTGAATAGCGGCTATATTCTTTATCTTTTTCAAGTAGCCAACAGCAGCCGACAGCCATCAGCTCCTTATAATTTCCATGAATATCAACGGCTTTAAGGCACTTTTCTCGTAGTCGCTCTGTTATGTGGCGTGCCGGCCAACCGCAACGGGAATGCCAACCAGTCCCCTAATCCCGAAAATAGCATCATAGCGGAAAAAAAAACACCTCTCCGTTAATCGCCGAACCGTATCTCAATACGAGAAACCAGAGGCAATAAAAAAGCGGCCCCTGAATAAGGGGCCGCCAAGGTCTCAATGATCGCCGGGATTATTCGAAGCTAAGTGCAACTTGCAAGTAACCGAACACGCCCTGCGCATCATAGTTCGACGGGTCGTAGCCATTCAGCGAACAACTGAAACAGGCCGGTGGATCCTCATCGAAGAGATTCTGAACACCAACCGTTATGGCCAGATCGTTGGTATCACCGAACTCCGGCCGCCACATGACCTGCACATCGTTATAAGTCGTCGCCTTAAGATAATTCAATGAATTACCGTTGTTGACCATGTCAGGTATCGAGCACACGCCCTGGTTGGTCAGGCTATCTGGCGATCCGTCCAGGAAGTCGCTACACGATTCG
>JAPUGL010000144.1 GCA_027292775.1 Gammaproteobacteria bacterium
CGCTCATCGTCAGGGCATCCGCTTCTCCTGGAGGAGGTACTGGTTCGCCACCCTAAGCTCCGAATCTAACTGGAGAATGCCGGCAATCCATTTCTTCACGAGATGATTGCATTGATGTACCAATATCCCCAGGTTTATGCCGACCTATCAACCATTACCCGGATTGTTCCGCGAGAGGCTTTTCACGAATACGTCAGCGCACTTGTCCGTGCCGGCTACGGCAAGCGGCTAATGTTCGGGTCTGATGGCCCGCCCTCGAAGCGCGCTCAAACTATTGAAGCCATCGAGTCTGCATCATTTCTTACTGGCGACCAGAAGCGCGACATTTTTTACAACAATGCTGCTAGATTTCTGAGGTTGTCAGAGGAAGAGATAGCCACTCACCATCAGGAGTAGCCGAGGCATTCGCAACGGCAGCTCATGGCCGAAAACGGACATTCACTACCGCTCACTATTGGGATAACGATTTCCCGGAACCCGCCAGTCAGTCGACATGACGCCAGTGGAAGTGACGTCCACCCAGGCGGTTGCCAATTCTTCCATAATTTGGACTTCTGGTTTGCCTGGATCGCGATCCTCGTGACTACATTTTCATCACTTCTGCGACTTCAATTGTGCCGATTTCAAGGAACGGACATTCCTTGGCCATTTCAAGAGCAGCATCCATGCTGTCGGCTTCCACGATTGAAAAACCCGTTAAGGGATTCGGCCCACCATCGTCTGATACACCATCGGAGCTAACGATCCTGGACTTTCCCAAGGGAGTGCCGGGGTTGACCACGGCATCGCCAAGGTCGCCAAGCCAGGCTTGCCATCTCGCCATTTGTTTGGCTCCTTCCGATGGGGTGTCAGGCTTTTTCCCACCGTGATAGGCGATGATGTAGTTAGACATGAGATTTTCTCCTTTTTCTCAATTTTCATTCCCGATTCTCAGTTCGGTTCTGCGCTATCACAAATAGCAATCCGAGACTTCACGCAGAGTCCGCGATCTCCGGTGACATGCTGGCTAGAAGGTCTTGACCGCCTGAATTAACTCGGCAGTCGCGGCTTGTCCATCACCATATAACATTCGGGTGTGATCGAGGAAGAACAGCAAGTTTTCGATTCCCGAGAAGCCCTTGCCCTGGCCGCGCTTGATCACGATGATATTTTTCGCTTTCTCCGCTTTCAGGATGGGCATGCCATAAATCGGGCTGGCCGGATCGCTGTGCGCCGCGGGATTCACGACATCGTTGGCGCCGATGACCAGCGCAACGTCGGCGGTCTCGAACTCGGCGTTGATCTCGTCCAGGTCGCGAATCAGGTCGTATGGGACGCCGGCCTCGGCGAGTAATACGTTCATGTGACCCGGCATGCGGCCGGCAACCGGGTGAATCGCGAATTTGACCTGTACCTTTCTTTCCAGCAGAAGCTGGGTCAGTTCCCAGACCTTGTGCTGCGCCTGGGCGACGGCCATGCCATAACCGGGAATAATGATGACCTTGTCGGCGAAAGCCATCATCACGCCGGCATCGGTAGATTCGATCGGTTTCATACTACCCTGGATATCGACTCCGTCGCCGGCGATGTCGGCATCGCCGAAGTCGCTGAACAGGACATTTGCCAGCGAGCGATTCATCGCTTTTGCCATCAGTTGCGTCAGCAGCGTGCCGGCAGAGCCGACGACGGTGCCCGCGATAATCATCGCCGCGTTCTGCAGGACAAATCCTTCAAAGGCAACCGCCAGCCCGGTTAACGCGTTGTATAGCGAGATGACGACCGGCATATCGGCGCCACCGATCGGCAAGGTCATGGTCAGGCCCAAAAGCAACGCCAGTGAGAAAAACACGATGACTATCTCGATGCCGGCAGTATGGCCGGTGACAATCATGCCGCCGGCGATCGCGGCGCTCAGCAAGATCAACACGTTGACTACTTGCTGGCCTTTGAATCGCAAAGGCTTGCGTATCAATCCCTGCAATTTGCCAAAGGCGATCAAGCTGCCCGAAAAAGAAACCGAGCCGATCAGTGCACCCAGCACCGCCAGAGTAATAATACTGATTTCGTGTTGCTCGCCGCCCAGCAGTTCGACTGCGGCAATCGCAGCTGCCGCGCCACCGCCCATGCCGTTGTAAAGGGCGATCATTTGCGGCATGTCGGTCATTGCCACTTTCTTGCCGCTGATCCAGGCGGCTGCACCGCCAATGCCTATGGCCACGAGCATCAGCGGGTAATTGTGCATATCCGGCCAGCTAAAGGTGATCAGCGTCGCAACCAGCATGCCGATGCCGGCCCAGACGATGCCGCGCCTGGCGGTGACCGGCGAACTCATTTGTTTCAGGCCGATGATAAAAAGCACGGCCGCGAGGAAATAACTGGCCTGAATCAGCTTGTCAGCCATTTCGGGGGACCAGGCGATCATTATTTACTCTCCCGGCTGCTCTTGAACATTTCGAGCATGCGCTCCGTGACCACGTATCCACCGGCCGCATTACCGGCCCCCAGAAATACCCCGATAAAGCCGATGACGATTTCCAGCGTGGTATCTGCACGCCCCATCGCCACCATTGCGCCGACCAGCACGATTCCGTGTACGAAGTTTGACCCGGACATCAGTGGCGTATGCAAAATTACCGGTACCTTTCCGATGATCTCGTAACCGGTGAACGCCGCCAGCATGAAAATATACAATGCGATAAATCCGTCAATCATTGCGTGCTCCCTATGTTGGCCGATCGGCTAGTTGCTTGCGGCTCGGTTCGTGGATGATTTCGCCGTCGCGCGTTAACAGCGCCCCCTCAAAGACCTCGTCCTCCCAGTCGATACTGAGTTCGCCATCGCTAATCGCAGGACTGAGAAAGTTAAAAAGATTGCGTGCATACATTTCGCTTGCGTGATTTGCCAAGTCCGCAGCCAGGTTGACCGGCCCGACGATCCGCACACCGCTGTGTTCCACTGTTTCACCGGCCTTTGTCAGCTCGCAGTTGCCGCCCGTCTCGGCGGCCAGATCGACGATAACGGCGCCAGGCTTCATGTTGGCGACCGCCGCAGCGCTGATAATGCGCGGAGCCGGCCGGCCGGGTATTGCCGCCGTTGTTATCACCACGTCCGCCATGGCAATGTGTTTCTCCAGTACTTCCTGCTGGATCTTTTTTTCTTCGTCGGTCAGTTCGCGGGCATAACCGCCTTCGCCTTCAGCGCTGACGCCGGTATCTACGAAGCGGGCGCCCAGCGATTCGATTTGCTCACGCGTCGCCGAGCGGACGTCATAGCCTTCGACGACCGCGCCGAGCCTGCGTGCGGTTGCCAGCGCCTGGAGGCCGGCGACACCGGCGCCGATGACCAGTACTTTCGCAGGCCGGATAGTGCCGGCCGCCGTGGTCAGCATCGGGAAAAACTTATCCAGCGTATTGGCCCCGATCAGCACGGATTTATACCCGGCGATGGTGGCCTGCGAAGACAACGCATCCATGGACTGTGCCCGCGAAATTCTCGGGATCAACTCCATTGCAAACGATGTCAGGTCTTTATCGCGCAATGTTTTTAACAATTCGGTCTCGCGAAATGGCGCCAGAAAGCCGACCACCACCTTGCCTTTTTCCAGCGAGCCCGCCAGCTCCGCAGATGGCGGCTGCACGACCAGGAGCACGTCGCATTGTGAAAGGACTTCTTCTGCCGTGGCCAGAAGTGTGCAGTGTTCTGAATATTCCTTGTCCGGGATGCCGGCATCGCCTCCCGCGCCCTGCTGGAGGAGGATTTCCACACCCAGCGCAGCAAATTTCGCCGCTACTTCGGGAATCATAGCGACCCGTCTCTCCCCGGGCAGGGTTTCCTTGATTACTCCCAGTGCGAGCGCCATCCAAGTCTCCTGATTATTGGCCAGCCGGTCTGCAGGCAGACGACACAATAATGGTTTTTAGCGTGTCTTTGAACCACGAATTCGCCTGATGGGTTTTCATTTGCCGCCGGTTTCGGCAAGATGACACGGCAACAGATCATCGGGGCCCGCGCAAATGGCCGTATCGCTACGCCAACAAGTCCTGCGCACCGATGTTTCCGGCATGCCGCTCGAGTGGGTGGACTACCGGGACGCAGTGCGCCTTTATCACTGCGGGCGTGTTTCATACGCCTGCGGCAGCCTGCTGTACACTCTGCACGGCGGTTATTGCGCTCGGACCGGAAGGCGCAGCCTGATCGACGTAAATTCCATAATCGCCACGATGGGCAACACCCATATTATGGGGAAAGTGCGTGCTCACTATGTGCCGCCGTTGTCCAATCATGCGCTGTTTCGGCGCGACGCCGGTCTTTGCCTGTATTGCGGCAAGAGATTCAGTGACGGAGATTTGTCCCGCGATCACGTCACGCCACTGTGCCAGGGCGGCACGGACAATTGGACCAATGTGGTGACGGCCTGTCGCCGGTGCAACAATCACAAAGCCAACATGAAGCCCGAGCAGGCCGGGATGCAATTGCTGGCGATACCCTTTACGCCGAACTATGCCGAGTACATCTACCTGAAGGGCCGCCTTGTCATGGCCGATCAGATGGAATACCTGCTGGCGCACTTTCCACGCAGCAGCCCGCTGCATGCGCGCCTGAAAGGTCATCTGGCGGAAAATGAATATGTGGGCGTCCAGGCCTGAGCCGTGCCAGCCGGGTCTTCGTCCGCGAGAAAAACCGCTTACCCTCCGCTTCACCTGGTAGACGCCAGTATTTATATTTTCCGCGCCTGGTTTTCGGTGCCGGACAGCATGACCGATGGCGAGGGTCAACCGGTCAATGCGGTCTATGGTTTTTCGAGGTTTCTCGGCGAGCTTCTGCAAACAGAAAAACCGACCCATATCGGTATCGCCTTTGACGAGAGCCTTAGCAGTTCTTTTCGCAATGAAATCTACCCCGAATACAAGGCCAACCGGGAGCCGGCCCCGCCAGAGTTGAAAAACCAGTTTTCCCTGTGCAAGACGGTTGCCCAGGCAATGGGCCTGCCGGTTTTTTCCAGCGAACGATACGAGGCCGACGATATTATCGGCAGTATTGCTGCCTGGTGGCGGGAGAGAGATGGCCGCTCGGTTTTCATCACCCGCGACAAGGATCTGGCCCAGTTACTGAGGCCGGGTGACGAATACTGGGATTTTGCCGGCCACAGGAGGCTGCAATACGAGGGCATCAAGGAATATTACGGCGTGCACCCGGAACAGATCGCAGACTTCCTCGCGCTGACCGGCGACAGCGTGGACAACATACGCGGCGTCCCGGGGGTCGGAGCAAAAACCGCGGAAAAGCTGTTGGGCAGGTTTGCCGACCTCGAGGCACTGTATGCGGACCTCGATCAGGTGCAGGGCCTTTCAATAAGGGGAGCGGCGCGGATCATGAATGTGCTGGACGAGCACCGCGAGGACGCGTTTTTCGCACGGCGGCTGACCCGGATCGCCTGCGACATGGATCTGGCGCTGGATGAGGACAGCCTGCGTCGGCGGGTGCCCGATACGGATGCCCTGGATGCGATCTATGGCGAGGCTGGATTTGGCAAGACGTTGTCGAGCCAGGCGCGCAAACTGGCAGAACATTTCCAGTAGTATGACGCGTGATCACAGCAGCTTCTTTGACCTGGTCCGCTCTGAAACCGGTATCAGCATTCCTGAAAATACTGCCCTACAAGCCGTCACAGGCGGCGATATTCATGCCAGTTATCGCGTTGAGACCAGTCGCGGCCCACTTTTTCTGAAACTGAACGATGCCCGGTCGCTGCCGATGTTCGCGGCAGAAGCTGACGGGCTGGCGGCGATCAGGCAAACCGAAACCATCCGGGTACCGGAGGTCATCGCTTATGCCGGTGACGATCAGCTCAGTTTCCTGCTGCTCGAATGGATGGAAATGTCGAGCGGCGGGCCGAACGAGGATCGTGAGTTGGGGCGCTGCCTGGCGCGGCTTCACCGTTGTCAGGGGCGGGCTCATGGCTGGCCCACAGACAACTTTATCGGCAGCACGCCGCAGATCAATACGCCGACCGACGACTGGACCGATTTCTATCGCCGGTGCCGTTTGCGGCCACAGCTTGAAATGGCGGTTAGAAATGGTTTTGCGAATCCGCTACAGGACCTCGGTGACAGGCTGTGTGACAGGCTGGGTTACCTGCTCGATTCACATCAACCGACCCCGTCGCTCCTGCATGGAGATCTGTGGGGAGGAAACCAGGCTGTGCTGGCCGACCGGCAGCCGGTGATTTTCGATCCCGCCGTTTATCATGGCGATCGCGAGACGGATCTTGCGATGACCCGCCTCTTTGGCGGTTTCAGCGAATCTTTTTATTCCGCCTATGAAGAAGAATGGCCCTTGCCGGAGGGAGTCGGCACCCGATGCCGCCTGTACCAGCTCTACCACTTGCTGAATCATCTGAATCTGTTTGGTTCGTCATATCTGGACCGGGCGGTGACTACGGCGCGGAGTCTGCTTGCGGTGTCCTGACTCCGGTTACTGGTATGCCAATTGGCCTGCCGGATAGCGCAACGGTATGCTCTACGAGAAATCCGGCAGGTGTCAGGCATGTCAGGTAAGGATATCCAGTCCATTCTTC
>JAPUGL010000145.1 GCA_027292775.1 Gammaproteobacteria bacterium
CCATTCGCTGACAAAACCAGGCGGACATCAGCCTCTGCCTGCAGTGGCTCCGAGCCCTCCGGGGCATCGAAATACATCAGTTTGATGATTCGTAAATAATAAAAAGCGCCGATCACGGTAAAGACAACGGCAAGAACAGCCAGCCAGGCCAACCCGGCATCCAGCACGGCCATGATGACCTGTATCTTGGCGTAGAAACCTAGCATCGGTGGCACGCCAGCCATGCTGAACATGACAATCAACATGATCAGCGCGAACCAGGGGCTGCGCTGGTTCAGACCCTTGAAGTCTTCAAGTCGCTCGGCTTCAAACCCTTTTCGGCTGAGAAGGATAATCATTCCGAAAGCGCCGGTCGCCATGATGACGTAGGCCAGCGTATAAAACAGGGCCGCCTGGTAACCGACCGGCCCGCCCGCCAGGAAACCCATCAGAATAAAACCGACATGGGAAATCGTCGAATACGCCAGCATGCGTTTTATGTTGGTCTGAACGATCGCAACCAGGTTGCCGATGGCCAACGACAAAATGGCAAGTACCATCACCATGTCCCGCCAGCTGCCATACATGTCGCCCAGCGCTTCGGCCAGAATTCTCATAAACAGGGCAAATGCCGCGACCTTGGGTATCGTGCCTACATACAGCGTGACCGAACTCAGTGCGCCTTGATATACGTCGGGTACCCACATGTGAAACGGCGCCGCGCCAAATTTGAAGGCGATTCCAACAAGCAGGAAAGCCAGCGCAAGCAAGAACTGAAGGCCGAGCGGGTCCGCCCCGGCCAGGGCTACTTTTATCTCGGTCAAGTCAAGCGTTCCCGTCGCCCCGTAAAGCATCGACATCCCGTAAAGCAGACAGCCGGAGGCGATCGCGCCGAGTACGAAATATTTCATCGCGGCTTCCGTCGACAAGACCGAATCACGATTAATCGCGACCAGCGAATACAGTGACAGCGACAGAAGTTCCAGTCCGAGGTACATCGTCATCAGGTTGTTCGCGGCGATCATGACCATGATCCCCAGCAAGCCAAACAGCCCGAGCACGTAATACTCGCCCTTCAAAAGATTGCGTTGATAGAGATAGTTTCTCGAATACAAAAAGACAACCGCCAGTACCGCGTAGCAAAACAGCTTCAAAGTAGTTCCGAGCTGGTCCGCCACCACCATGCCGGAAAAAATAATCTCGCGGCCTGTCGGTACGAATCTATAACTCAGCCAGGCGGCTCCGACTAATGTCAGGATGCTAAGTATGTAGCTGAGCGTCTGATTTTTTTCCCCGGCGAACGCCGCCGCCATCAGCACGACACAGGCCATGGTCAGAACAAAAATTTCCGGTGCGGCCAGGCTCAGTTCCAGTGTACTCAGAGTCATATCGGGCTCGTTAATTTTTATAGCTTCGATTCCATTACGTGTTGCAACAGGTTATCCAGCGTGACCTCCATGACCTCGGTCAATGGATCGGGCCACACGCCAAGTAAAAGTACTACAAGAGCTAATGCTGATAAAACTATGATTTCTCTTGTATTAATATCTGTCAATTCTGCAACTTTTGGGTTAGCGATGTCGCCAAAAACGACTCGTTTCACCATCCACAGGGTATACGCGGCACCCAGCACGAGAGTTGTCCCCGCGGCAAAGGCAATCCAGAAACTTGCCTTGAAGCTCGCCAGGATGACGAAAAACTCACCGACGAAAGCGGAGGTACCGGGCAAACCGGCGTTGGCCAACGCAAAAAACACCATCAAGGTTGCAAACCACGGCATGGAATTGACCACCCCGCCATAATCGGCAATCTCCCGGCTGTGCATGCGATCGTAAAGCACGCCGACGCAAAAGAATAACGCGCCGGAGATCAGTCCGTGCGAGACCATCTGCACCATCCCGCCTTCCATACCCAGTACTGCGCCCGCGAGGTTCCCGGTGTTGCTGTAAATGGCAAACGGCAGAAAAAAGCCCAGCGTCACAAAGCCCATGTGTGCGATCGACGAATAGGCGATCAATTTCTTCATATCACGCTGCACCAGCGCGACAAAGCCGATATAGACCACCGCGATAAGCGACATCGCGATAATCAAACCATTCAGGCTGCGACTGGCATCCGGGGTAATTGGCAGGCTGAAACGCAAAAATCCGTAGCCACCCATTTTCAACATGATGGCCGCCAGAATGACCGACCCGCCGGTCGGCGCTTCCACATGCGCATCCGGCAACCAGGTATGCACCGGCCACATTGGCACCTTGACCGCGAACGCAAGCAGGAATGAGATGAAAATCAGCAGTTGCGTATTCATTCCCAACGACAGTTTGTGGAAATCCATGATCTCGTAGCTGCCGGATTGCAGATACAGGTAGATCAGCGAAACCAGCATGAATACCGAACCCAAAAACGTATACAAAAAGAACTTGATGGTCGCGTAAACCCTGCGCGGGCCACCCCAAACACCGATGATCAGGAACATCGGAACCAGCATCGCTTCCCAGAAAACGTAGAAAAGCATGGCATCGAGAGCGGCAAACACACCGATCATCAGTCCTTCCATGATCAGGAACGCAGCAAAATACTGGCTGACATGGGACTTGATGCCTTCCCAGCCCGCAACGATGACCAGAACGGTCATAAAGGTGGTCAACAGGATCAAAGGCATCGAGATGCCATCGACACCGACGTGATAATTCACATTGATGGCGGCTATCCAGGGTTGAAACTCGGTAAATTGCATAGCCGCGGTCACGCTGTCGAACTGGCTGTACAACGGAACGCTCAGCAAAAAGGTTGCTATGGCAGTGGCCAGCGCGATCCACCGCCCCGCTGTTAACCGCTGTTCACCGGCCACCAGTACCAGGCCGCCACCGGCGATCGGCACCCAGATCAGCAAGCTCAACAGAAAATCGGAATAATTCATCAAACTAAAGTCCGTGTCGTCCCCGACCTATCGCCGTTAACCACTCAACAGCAACCAGGCCGCCAGGACCGCAAAACCGAAAATCATCGTGAAGGCATAGTGGTACAGGTAACCGGTTTGTATGCCACGCACTCTGTTCGCAATCCAACCAATGCCATTCGCCGTACCGTTAACCAAGCCACCGTCGATGATTTTTTCGTCGCCAATTTGCCACAGGATCCTGCCCACGGCGCGCCCGCCCGCTGCGACAATTTTTTCGTTGAAGTCGTCGAAGTAATACTTGTTGACCAGCAATTCGTACAGGCGGTTGATGCGCCGGGAAATCTTCGTGCTGAGCCCGGGGTTCTTCAGATATACCCACCAGGCTGTACCGACGCCAGCGATCGACAGCCAGAAAGCCGGGCCCTTGATGCCATGCAGAACGAATGCGGCCGGACCATGGAATTCGTGTCCCAGTCTGGCCAGCACGTCCTGCGCAGGCAACACGCTGATCGAGCCGCCAAAAAACCCGCCGAACAACAATGGTTCAATCGTGAACCAGCCGATAATGGCCGACGGAATGGCAAGCAGGACAAGCGGTACGGTCACTACCAGCGGGCTTTCCTTGAGCTGTTCGCGGGTGTGCCGGTCCATGCGTTCTTTGCCATGAAAAGTCAAAAACAGCAAACGGAAGGTATAAAGTGCGGTAACAAAAACGCTGAGCAAAATGGCCCAGTACGCGACGCCGGCGCCAGGCGCCTGGGACAAATGAACGGCCTCGATCAGCGCGTCTTTGGAGAAAAAACCCGAGAATCCGGGGAAGCCGATTAAAGCCAGGCTGCCAACAACTGCCGTCCAGTAGGTGACCGGCATGTACTTGCGCAGACCTCCCATTTTCCGGATGTCTTGCTCATGATGCATGGCGATGATCACCGAGCCGGCAGCCAGGAACAGCAATGCCTTGAAAAACGCGTGCGTCGTCAGGTGGAAAATGCCCGCCGCATAGGCCGAAGCGCCTAGCGCGACGGTCATGTAACCGAGCTGGCTGATGGTCGAATAAGCAACCACCCGCTTGATATCGTTTTGCACGACCCCCAACAGCCCCATAAAAAAAGCGGTCATTGCACCGATCACGAGAACGAAACCCAGTGCGGTCGTCGACAGCTCGAACAGCGGCGACATACGCGAGACCATGAATATGCCTGCCGTCACCATGGTAGCGGCATGAATTAAAGCTGAAATCGGAGTTGGGCCTTCCATCGAATCCGGCAACCAGACGTGCAACGGAACCTGCGCGGACTTGCCCATGGCGCCGATGAACAGACATATGCAGATCACCGACAGGACCTGCCAGTCCATTCCCGGGAGAATCTGCATCGTTTGCGACGTCAGCGTCGGCGCTTGTTGAAAAACCTGCGAGTAATCCAAGGTGCCGGTGTAAAAATAGATTCCCGCGATACCGAGAATGAAGCCAAAATCACCCACACGATTTACCAGGAACGCTTTCAGGTTCGCAACAATCGCGGTCGGCCGCTTGTACCAGAAACCGATCAGCAGATAAGACACGAGGCCGACCGCTTCCCATCCGAAAAACAACTGGAGGAAGTTGTTCGACATCACCAGCATCAGCATCGAGAAGGTAAACAGCGAGATGTAGCTGAAAAATCTCTGGTAACCCGGGTCGTCTCTCATGTAGCCAATCGTGTAGATATGCACCATCAGCGAAACAAAGCTTACGACCGCCATCATCAGCGCGGTGAGACGGTCGATCAGAAAGCCGACTTCCATGTGCAGGCCATCGATATCGGCCCATGTGTAAACCGACCCATTGAATACAGGGTCGCCGTCAGCGACGATCCCCTTGAGTACATAAAGCGAAAGCCCGCAGGACAATGCGACCGCGAGAATGGTCAGCCAATGAGCGCCCGCGCGGCCAATTTGCCGTCCAAACAGGCCGGTAACGATGGCGGCAAGCAACGGGGCAAAAACGATTGTCAGATATATATTTTCCAACGTCAGCCCCTCATACCATCCATATCTTCCACATTGATGCTTGCGCGGTTACGAAACAGCAGAATCAAAATTGCCAGACCAATTGCAGATTCGGCGGCCGCGACCGTGAGGATGAAAAAAACGAAAATCTGACCGGACAGGTCACCGAGATAATGTGAGAACGCAATGAAATTGAAATTGACGGCCAGCAGCATCAACTCGATACACATCAGTAACACGATGACGTTTTTCCGGTTGATGAATATTCCAGCCACGCTGATGCTGAAAAGAATTGCGCTGAGCAGCAGATAATGAGAAAGACCGATGCTCATTGCTCTTTCTCCGACTTCATTTTTACCAGGCGCACGCGATCTTCGGCCCGAACGGCGATCTGTTTCGCGATATTCTGCTTTTTCAGCCCGGGACGTTGGCGCATGGTCAGCGTTATGGCGGCGATTATCGCAACCAGCAGCAGTACCGCGGCCAGTTCCAGCGGATAGACATACTCGGTGTAAAGCACCGCACCCAATGCTTCGGTATTGGAATAATCGGCAGGCGCAGGTTGTGGCGCCATGCCCATGCTGAAACCCTGCGCCTTGAACCAGACGACATGCGCGATTTCCAAGATGACCACGAGAGCGACGCCGATACCCAGCGGCGCATATCGGGTCCATCCTTCACGAAGGCGCTGGACATTGATATCCAGCATCATCACGACGAACAGGAACAACACCATGACCGCGCCGACATAGACCAGCACCAGGACGATCGCCAGGAATTCCGCCTCCAGCAACATCCACAGAACCGCGCTGCTGACAAAAGCCAGCACCAGGAACATGACCGAATGCACTGGATTGCGGGCTGAAATAACTCCCAATGCCGCGACCACCAGCACAAACGCAATCCAATAAAATAAGATACTTTGAAACACGGTGTCAGTTCCCGATTCCGAAAATCAGTCGTTTATTTGTAAGGCGCATCCGCCGCTTTGTCCGCGGCGATCATCGCTTCATACTTGTCACCGATCGCCATCAATTTGTCTTTTGTCATTATGTTTTCGCCACGATTTTCCATGTGGTATTCATGGATACGAGTTTCGACTATCGCATCCACCGGACAGGCTTCCTCGCAGAAACCGCAGTAAATACACTTGAACAGGTCGATGTCGTAACGAGTCGTTCTGCGAGTGCCGTCCTCGGCAACGTCCGACTCGATAGTGATGGCCAGTGCCGGGCACACCGCCTCGCACAATTTGCAGGCGATACATCGCTCCTCGCCATTGCGGTAACTCCGTAATGCGTGCAATCCACGAAACCTCGGCGATTGTGGCGTCTTTTCCTCGGGATACATCAACGTAAATTTTTTGACGAAAAGATTACGCATGGTCACGCTCAAGCCCTGTAATAACTCCCAGAGGAAGAGAGTTTTCAACAAGCTTCGGACCTGATTCATCTCATCACCTCAGACCGACCACGGGCCGATATTCATCGCCGCCATTACGCCCTCGACGAAAATCCAGGCTATCGTGATGGGTATAAATACTTTCCAGCCGAGCCGCATGATCTGGTCATAGCGATAACGTGGAAAGGTTGCGCGAAACCAAAGAAAACAAAACAGAAACAAGCCGATTTTTAGCGCTAACCAAAAAAACGACGGCTCCGCCAGCCAGGTGCCGACCAAGATCGGCATGCCTTCAAACGGCGACAACCATCCGCCTAAAAAGAATATCGATGTCAGCGCCGATATCAGGATCATATTGGCGTATTCGGCGAGAAAGAATATCGCGAACGCCATGCCCGAATATTCGACATGGAATCCAGCGACGACCTCCGACTCTCCCTCGGCAACATCGAACGGCGCGCGGTTGGTCTCGGCCACACCGGATATGAAAAACACGACAAATAACGGCAACAGTGGCAGCATGAACCAATGCCATATGCCGCCTTGCTGGGCCATTACAATTTCGCCGAGATTAAGACTGCCGCCCGCCATCAGTACACCCACCAACGCGAAACCCATGGCAATTTCATAGGCGACCATTTGCGCCGCCGAGCGCATCGCCCCCAATAACGCATACTTGGAATTGGAGGCCCAGCCGCCAAGAATTACGCCATAGACGCCAAACGACGTCAGCGCGAGCAGATAAAGCAGGCCCGCATTGATGTCGGCAATCACGAACTCCGGGTTCAGCGGAATAACGGCCCAGGCAGCAAACGCCGGCGTGATCGACAAAATCGGCGCAATAAGAAAAAGAAAGCGATCGGAATTGGTCGGTATGATGATTTCTTTGAGCATCAGCTTGAGGGTATCGGCGAACGGCTGTCCCCAGCCCATCGGCCCAACGCGGTTCGGACCGATGCGGTTCTGCATATAGCCGATGACCTTGCGCTCGAAAAAAGTCAGCAGCGCGACACAGATAATCAATGGCAGCACCACCACGATTATTTTCACCAAGATGATAACCAGATCCCGGACCCACTCCGGAATACTCATCCACGTGACAATCATGGAATCCATCAGCCCGCCCATTTCAGAAACTTGCTATCGCCGGACTGGCCGGGGATTCCTGCTCGGTTTCCTGCAGCGGCTGGGAACGACGCACGATGGCGTCGGTGAGATACATGGGCACATCCTCCGCTTCGCCGGAACCATTCGCCGCCTCCGTATTCGCACGATCGCCATGATACGCATTGTCGGGTGTGTGTTCGGCCAGGGCTTCCGCCAGCTCGTCTCTGACCTGTTGCGAATCCTGGTAATCAAAACCTTCCAAACCAAGCAGGTTCCCCAGGACTCGCAGGACTTTCCATGCCGGTCTGGATTGCCCGATCAGCGCCGCGGCCCCGGCTACACTCTGCCAACGCCCTTCCGCGTTGACATAGGTTCCGGATGATTCTGCATAACTGCCAATCGGCAGGATTACATCGGCGTATTCTTTCAACGTGTCGCTGGCATAACTACCGATGGCGACAACCAGATCGGCCGCCGCCAGGCTTCTCAGCGCCGTGTCGCCATTTGCGCAGTCGAGTTCCGGCTCGCAACCGAGCAACAGGTAGGCCGACATATTACTCGCAAGCATGGCTGGTACGTCCAGGCCCTCTGCCGATGTCGATTTGCCGCCGGCGTCACGATGAGGTAGCACACCGGCGAGACAGCCAGCCACGGCGTTGCCGCCATCCGGGATATATCCGAGACTGGCGTTGGTCAGGCCCGCCAGTTTCGCCGCCAGTGCCCTGATGACGGCCCAGGCCGGGTGACGCTGGGCAAGGTGGCCCAGCAAGATCATGCCAGCCGCCCCGTCATTGAGACTGTCGATTATTTTCCGGTGATCGCCCTTAGCGGACTTGCCCTTTTCCGCGACGGCGACAAGTGCCGCCAATTCTCCAGGCATGTCGTCCGTAGCAAGATAACCGGTAACCGGAAACAGGTAGCGGTACTTGCGCGGATTCAAGAAACTGATGCTCGCGCCACCCACGGCCGCCTTGCGGATCCGGTGCGCCATCATCGGAACCTCGTTGCGTAAATTCGAGCCGACGACCAAGGCGGCGTCGAGTTTCTCCAGACTTGCGATTTCCGTACCCAGCCATGGGAATACCGGGTCCGCATTCTGATCCGAGAAGTCGGTCTGCCGCAAACGGTGATCAATATTCTTCGTACCCAGGCCGTTCGCCAGACGCGATAGCAAGTGAAACTCCTCGAGTGTGCTGTTTGGTGATGCCAGCATGCCGATCTGCCCGGCGCCCTTCTCCGTCGAGATTTTCTTCAGGCCGGCCACGACCCGTGCAAGCGCATCCTCCCAGCTTGTCTCGCGCCACTCGCCTTTCGTTTTGACCATCGGCTGTTTGACACGGTCACCAGCGTAAATGCCATAGCATGCGTATCGATCGCGGTCGGAAATCCATATCTCATTGATTTCTTCGTTCATTCGCGGTACGACACGCAAAAGCTTTCCTCTGAGCACGTGGCCAAACAGGTTGGTGCCGGTGCAATCGTGCGGCGACACCATCGGAACCTGGCGCATCTCCCAACTTCGAGCCCGAAATCTGAACGGTTTGTTGTTAAGCGCGCCTACCGGGCACAGATCGATGACATTGCCCGACAATTCATGATCGACCGTCTTGCCGATATAGGTGCTGATCTGCATGGTCTCGCCACGCCCAATGGTGCCAAGTTCCTGGAATCCGGCGATCTCCTCGGTAAATCTTGTGCAACGCGTGCAATGAATACAGCGAGTCATGTCGGTTGAAATCAGCGGGCCAATATTCTTGTCCTTGACGACCCTTTTGCGCTCGGTATATCGCGACGCATCCTTGCCGTAGCCCATCGCCAGGTCCTGGAGTTCGCATTCGCCGCCCTGATCACAGATGGGACAATCAAGCGGATGATTTATCAGTAAAAATTCCATCGTCGCTTTCTGCGCACCTTGGGCATATTTCGAGCGCGTAAACACTTTCATGCCATCGGCAACCGGCGTCGCGCAGGCCACCAAGGGCTTGGGCGCATTCTCGACTTCGACCAGGCACATCCGGCAGTTGGCGGCGACGGTCAGTTTCTCGTGGTAACAAAACCTCGGCACATAGATACGCTGCTCATCGGTCACTTCGATGATCATTTGCCCCCTGCGTGCCTTGGTCGGTACGCCGTCTATCTCGATGTTGACAAAATCTTCGCTCATTCAGGGTGGGTCCGTTTCTTTTGCCTGTAATCAGGCCGCAACTTTGCCGCATTGCTGAACGATGCTTCGTCCACCATGCTCCAGCATGTATTCGAATTCATGCCGGAAGTGTTCGATAAAACTCTGCACCGGCCATGCCGCCGCATCGCCCAGCGCGCAAATAGTGTGCCCTTCGATGCGGCCAGCGACATCGATCAGCATCTCCAGGTCGTCCTGCCTCCCCTTGCCGCTCATGATTCGGCGTATCACCCGGTTCAGCCAGCCCGTGCCTTCACGACACGGCGTGCATTGGCCGCATTGCTCGGCAAAATAGAATCGCGACAGTCGTTCGAGCATGCCGACCATGCAGGTGGTTTCATCCATGACGATCACCCCGGCGGAGCCCAGCGATGAACCCGCTGCCTGCAACGAGTTGTGGTCCATATTGCACTCGAGAATAATTTCGGCCGGCAACACTTTTACCGATGATCCACCTGGGATCACCGCCTTGAGTTTGTTGCCATTGAGCACGCCTCCTGCGAGTTCGAGCAGATCTTTGAATGATATGCCCAGACCGACTTCGAAATTGCCCGGTTTATTGACATGACCGGAAACAGAGAAAACACATGGGCCGCCCGAGCCTTCGCTGCCCTGATCGGCAAACCATTCTGCGCCGTTGAGAATAATGGCCGGTACGGATGCATAGCTTTGCGTGTTGTTGATATTGCTGGGTCGCCCATATATTCCGTAATTGGCCGGGAACGGAGGCTTGTAGCGAGGCCGTCCCTGTTTCCCTTCAAGCGATTCCAGCATCGCCGTTTCTTCGCCGCAGATATAAGCGCCGGCGCCGACGAATGTATGAATCGTGTAGTTGAAACCCGAACCAAGAATATTTTTCCCGAGCAGGCCGGCCGCTTCTGCCTCAATGACCGCCGCTTCAAATCGCGGAACCGGTTCGGCGAGAAATTCACCACGAATATAGTTGTACCCGATGCTGGCGCCCATGCAATAGCCGCCAATCGCCATGCCCTCGATTATCGAGTGCGGGTTGTAGCGCAGAATATCGCGGTCGTGACAGGTCCCTGGCTCGCTCTCGTCCGAATTGCATACGACATATTTCTGGCCGGGTGCGTTCCTGGGCATGAAGCTCCATTTCAGACCGGTCGGGAAACCGGCGCCGCCGCGCCCTCGTAACCCCGAAGCCTTGATAATCTCTATCAGGTCTTCCGGCGGGATCTTCTCGGCGAGAATCTTTTTCCAGGCCTCATAACCGCCGACCTTGAGATAGTTGTCAAACGTCCACGGCTGATCAAATTGCAGCGTGGCAAAACAAACCTGGTTAGATTCCATCGCCACTACTCCAATCCATCCAGGATGCTGTCCACTTCTTGCACGGTTAGATTTTCGTAATAGACATGATCAATCATCATCATTGGCGCGCCGTCGCAAGCGGCAAGGCATTCTTCTTCCTGTTTCAGATAGAATTTGCCATCGGCAGTGCTTTCTCCCGTCTTGATCCCCAGTTTTCGTTCCAGGTGATCGACGATGCGATCGCAACCATTCAGCATGCAGGAGATATTCGTGCAGACCGATATACTGTGGCGGCCAACCGGTTTGGTTTCAAACATAGAATAAAAAGTCGCCACTTCATAAACCTGAACCACAGGAAGATCCAGATAATCGGCCACGGCCGTCATCAGCTCATCGTTTAGAAAGCCATTATTTTCATGCTGTGCAGCCAGCAAGGATCCGATCAGCGCCGAGCGCTGCTTACCCTCAGGGAATTTCGCTGCCCAGCGATCGATTTCCGCGCACATGTGCGCCGACAAGTTTCCGTCATAGGTTTTGTTGTCGGCGTCCATTAACGGTCGATCTCGCCAAATACAATATCCTGGGTGCCAATAATGGAGACAACATCCGCCAGCATGTGGCCTGTGACCATCTCGCTCATCGACGCCAAATGGGCAAATCCCGGCGGCCTGACCTTGACTCGATATGGCTTGTTCGCACCATCGGAAACCAGGTAAACGCCGAACTCCCCTTTGGGATGTTCGATCGCTGCATAGGCTTCACCTTCGGGCACGCAATAACCCTCGGTAAACAATTTAAAATGGTGGATCAACGATTCCATGTCATCCTTCATTTCCACGCGAGTCGGCGGCACAACCTTTTGGTCGCTTATCGTGACCGGGCCGGGATTCTCCCGCAGCCAACCAATACATTGCCGAATAATCTGGTTGGACTGCCGCATTTCCTCAACCCGGACCAGGTAGCGGTCGTAACAATCACCATTGACTCCGACCGGTATATCAAAATCGACACGATCGTAAACTTCGTACGGCTGTTTCTTGCGCAGATCCCATTCCACACCCGAGCCTCTGAGCATGGGGCCGGTGAAACCCAGTTGCATGGCTCGTTCAGGCGTCACCACGCCTATGTTGACGGTCCGCTGTTTCCAGATTCTGTTATCTGTAAGCAAGGTCTCGTATTCATCGACATGAGCCGGAAAACGATCACAAAACGACTCGATGAAATCGAGCAATGACCCTTCGCGGTTAATATTCAGACGCTTGACTTCTTTTTTACTTCTAACTTTTTCAACGCGCGAGAAACGGGGCATTTCCTCCGGCAGATCGCGATAGACACCGCCGGGCCGGTAATAGGTCGCGTGCATCCGGGTACCCGAGACCGCTTCATAACAGTCCATCAGGTCTTCGCGTTCGCGGAAGCAATACAGGAACATCGTCATCGCGCCAATATCGAGCCCGTGCGTCCCAAGCCACATCAGGTGATTCAGCAGGCGGGTGATTTCATCGAACATCACGCGGATGTATTGCGCGCGTATCGGCGGTGTGATACCCATCAGCTTTTCGATCGCCAAAACATAGCCGTGCTCGTTGCACATCATCGATACGTAGTCCAGGCGATCCATATAACCGATTGTCTGGTTGTATGGCTTGCTTTCGGTGAGTTTTTCGGTGGCGCGGTGCAGGAGACCAATATGCGGATCCGCCGCCCGTATGACTTCACCATCCATTTCGAGAACGAGGCGAAGGACGCCATGCGCAGCCGGGTGCTGCGGCCCGAAATTCAAGGTGAAATTCTGGATATCAGTCATCGCCCTGCTCTTTTTCCCGGAGCGAGGCAAATCGGTCGTCGTGCCGGATTACCTTCGGTACCAGCGTTCGAGGTTCTATCGACACTGGTTCATACGCGACCCGGCCAAGCTCGGGGTCGTAACGAACCTCGACATTGCCGATCAGTGGAAAATCTTTCCTGAAGGGGTGGCCGATGAATCCGTAATCGGTGAGTATCCGTCGAAGATCCGGGTGGCCATCGAACAATATTCCAAACAGGTCGAAGGCCTCGCGCTCAAACCAATTGGCGGAATTCCAAATCGAGACTACCGAATCGATTACCGGGGTAACCTCATCGCGCGGAAAAGATTTTAACCGGAGTCTGTGGTTACGTTGCACCGATAACAGGTGGTAAACGACGGCGAATCGCCTTGGCGGCTGATATAGGGTTTTTACCTTGCGCAGCTCCGTGTCGTTGCTTAATTCAACCCCCCGGCTGAACCCG
This sequence comes from Gammaproteobacteria bacterium, assembly GCA_027292775.1. GTDB lineage: Bacteria > Pseudomonadota > Gammaproteobacteria > Steroidobacterales > MnTg04 > MnTg04. The sequence goes on from JAPUGL010000145.1 coordinate 13,104, forward strand.
GATTCCGTCGCCTCGTTCATTTGCCACTCGACACTTCCGTAATGAAGATAATCGACGCCACAGACATCAATCAGCGTGTCAAAAGAAAACGGGCCCTCGTCCCGCAATACCTGGCAGACATCCAGGAGATTTTCGGGCTCGACCTCAAACGCCGCTTCCCCGATGGACGACTCGACCCGTAAAATCCTGTCGCCGAATTTTTGCTCAGCATTATCGATAAGAAGGGTGGTTTTCTTGTTCATTCTTGTTTTTGGACTTACCGGGCGATCGTATTCGTGCGTCTGATTTTGTTCTGAAGTTGCAGAATTCCATAAATCAGCGCCTCGGCCGTCGGCGGGCAGCCCGGTACATAAACATCAACGGGAATGATTCGGTCGCAACCCCTGACCACCGCATATGAATAATGATAATAGCCGCCGCCATTCGCGCACGAACCCATGGATATTACCCAGCGCGGCTCAGCCATCTGGTCGTAAACCTTGCGCAAGGCCGGCGCCATCTTGTTAACCAGGGTTCCGGCAACAATCATGAGGTCTGCCTGTCGGGGGCTGCCGCGGAATATGACTCCAAAACGGTCCAGGTCATAGCGCGCGGCCCCGGCATGCATCATTTCGATCGCGCAGCACGCGAGACCGAAGGTGACCGGCCACAGCGAACCGGTACGAGCCCAGTTCATGGCCGCGTCAAGACTGGTCGTGACCCAGCCATGGCTTTGCAGGTCGTGGTCCAGGTCTGTCGCAATGGCGCCTGTTTCTAATCCCATTCCAGCGCACCTTTTTTCCATTCGTAAATAAACCCGATCGTCAGGACAAAAAGGAATATGCCCATCGAAGCGAGTCCGAAAAGGCCAACCTTATCGAGGCTAACCGCCCATGGGAAAAAGAAAGCAATCTCCAGGTCGAAAATGATAAAAAGAATGGCGACCAGGTAATAACGAACATCGAACTTCATGCGTGAATCTTCGAACGCTTCGAAGCCGCATTCGTATGGAGACAGTTTTTCGGGGTCTGGCCGGTGCGGCCCAAGGAGGAACCCCAATAACAGCAGTATCACTCCCAGACCTCCGGCTATCACCAGGAAAATCAAGGCCGGAAGATAATTTGCCAGCATGTGAGGACGTCCTTTTTAAGTGCTTCAATCCGCCGTTTGAGCCAAAGGCTACCGGGCCGTCAGATTTTAACAGGCCACAGCGCTCAGGCAATGAATTTACAGAAAGTCCCTGCTTGGTGCCGATGGCCGGACTCGAACCGGCACGGCTTTCGCCACTGCCCCCTCAAGACAGCGTGTCTACCAGTTCCACCACATCGGCAGCAGGGTAGTTTTTTAACCGCCGTCCTCCTCGTCGGAGATCACCGGCGATTCGTCGCCTTCTTCAATTTCGGGCAATGCTGGCAAGGCGTCCCCCGGCTGCTCAACCGGCAACAATTCGACAGGTTCATCGGACAGCGCTGCGTCGGTCGATATCTCCTGCTCCAGGATGCTAAGTGGCTCGGTCGTTTGACTGCTGAAATAAGCAAGTGTCAGGCTGGTCATGAAAAACACCGCCGCCAGGACCGCTGTCGTGTGGGACAGAAAATTTGCCGAGCCCTGCGCGCCAAAAACAGTGCCGGACGCTCCGGCGCCGAAAGCCGCACCGGCTTCCGCCCCTTTTCCTCGTTGCAACAAGACCAGTCCGATGAGGCTGGCCGCGACGAAAACATGAAGTATCAGTATTCCAGTTTGTATCATGATGTCTCTCTAATTTTTCAATTCAACCGGCCGCGACACAAATTTTCGCGAACTCGTCACCCTTCAAAGATGCGCCACCGACGAGACCGCCATCCACATCCTCTTCGGTAAACAATTCCGCCGCATTGGCTGCTTTGACGCTACCACCATAAAGCAGGCGTACAGAACCGCCGATTGTAGCATCCTGAGCGACCAGTCGCGCCCGGATAAACGCGTGAACTTCCTGCGCCTGCTGCGGTGTCGCAGTCAGACCGGTACCGATTGCCCACACCGGTTCGTAAGCGACAATCGCGTTTTCAAATGCCTCTATCCCGGCCACATCCAGGACCGCATCGAGTTGCCGACCGACTACGGCAAAGGTCTGATCGGCTTCTCTTTCGGCCAGAAATTCTCCGATACAAAGTATCGGAACAAGACCGCCCTGTTGGGCCGCGACGAATTTCCTCGCAACCAGGGCATCGTCTTCATGGTACAGCGCGCGCCTTTCCGAATGACCGACAATGACATGACTGCAGCCAACATCGACCAGCATCGCCGTGGATATTTCACCAGTAAACGCACCAGCCGCCTCAGCACAGACGCTCTGTCCACCCAGTTGAATACCACTGTCCCTGATTTGCCGCTCGATTTCCTGCAGATACACGAACGGCGCGCAAACCAGGACTTCGCTGTTAATCTCGGCCGGCAGCTTATCGATCAGTTCGGCGATAAGCTGTTGATTCTCATGGCGTGAACCATGCATTTTCCAATTTCCGGCAACGAATGGTTTTCTCATATCTTTTCTCTGTGGCAGGCGCTGGCCTGTATGTCACCGGGGTTCGCAATTCTTAAGTGAGAGCTAGGCCGATCGAGGGCAGGCTACTCAAATCGCGCGCAATATTAGACGCGGGACCGCCCGATAGCAACGTGGAATATTGGGTACTTAATCTAATAGTCTGCGCGCGCTCAGCCTGAACAAGCCTGCTCAACCGACTCGGCAAGCTCGCTGGCCAGGTTTTTGACCAGCGCCTCGTCCTCGCCTTCCACCATGACGCGGATAACGGGCTCCGTGCCGGATGGCCTGAGAACAACGCGGCCGGCGTTCCCCAGGGTCGCCTCGACGCCCGCTACGGCCTCTTTGACGGCCGGCAGATCGTCCAGATTCGGCTTGCTGGCGACACGAACATTAATCATCGTTTGCGGGTACCTGGGCATTTCCGCGGCCAGGTCCGCCAGATCGCTGCCACTGCGTTT
>JAPUGL010000146.1 GCA_027292775.1 Gammaproteobacteria bacterium
ATGAGCCGCTCAAGCGGCGGCTTCCATTTTCAATACTTCGGCTTTGTCGGTCCGTTCCCAGGAAAAATCGGCTTCCTCTCGACCGAAATGGCCATAAGCGGCGGTGGCTTTGTAGATCGGTCGCAATAAGTTGAGCATTTCCATGATGCCGAAAGGCGTCAGATCAAAATGCTGGCGGACCAGCTGAATCATCCGCTCCTCTGAAACCTTGCCGGTTCCGAAAGAATCGATGCTGATCGACGTGGGCTCCGCAACACCAATGGCGTAGGAAAGCTGAATCTCGCATCGATCGGCCAATCCGGCGGCGACGATATTTTTCGCGACATAACGGCCGGCATACGCGGCCGAACGGTCGACCTTGGATGGGTCCTTGCCGGAGAATGCACCACCCCCGTGCCGAGCCATACCGCCATAAGTATCGACGATAAGTTTTCGTCCGGTCAGGCCGCAGTCGCCGACCGGGCCACCGATCACAAATCGGCCGGTCGGATTGACGTGAATACGGGTGTCCTTATTCAGCCAGCCATCAGGCAACGTCGGTCGAATAATTTCTTCGACAACTGCTTCCGTCAGGTCCGAATGCGATATGTCCGGGTCGTGCTGGGTTGACAAGACGACGGCGTCGACAGCGACCGGCACGTTATTCTCGTAGCGCACAGACACCTGGCTTTTTGCATCCGGTCTTAACCAGGGCAAGGTCCCGTTCTTGCGTAGTTCGGCCTGTCGCTGGACCAGCCGATGACAAAAAGTAATCGGCGCCGGCATCAGTACTTCGGTTTCATTGCTGGCATAACCAAACATCATGCCCTGGTCGCCGGCGCCCTGATCGGCTGCCTTTGCACGGTTCACGCCCTGGTTGATATCCGATGACTGCTTGCCGATCGCATTAATCACCGCGCAGGTGGCCCCATCGAAACCTACCTCGGAATTATCGTAACCGATGTCCAGGATCACCTGGCGGGTGATCTCTTCCAGGTCGACCCAGGCATCGGTACTGACCTCGCCGGCGATAATCGCCATACCGGTCTTGATCATCGTTTCGCACGCCACCCTGGCGTTCGTATCTTCAGCAATAATCGCGTCCAGTACGGCGTCGGATATCTGATCCGCAACCTTGTCCGGATGACCCTCGGAAACTGATTCCGAGGTGAAGAGAAAGTCTTTGAGCATGTTTACAGGACCCTTGGTTCCTCGACGTGGAAACGTCGCCTGACGTTTCGAACAGATAAGTATACCGGGCAGGCAGGGCGGTTTCACGCGGCTGCTGGATTATGTCGTCTGTTGGCGGCCCGCATGCTAGACTTTTTACCGCATAATTTTTTTCCGAGATCCTATGATTGCCCAGGAGACGCCCGTTTGTGATTTTGGTTGGCCGGCGCCAGATTTTGCGCTGCCCGACCCGGCTGGCAAGTTATGGACGCTGGAAGACTGCCGCGGATCGCGTGCCACGCTGGTCATGTTCCTCTGCAATCATTGTCCGTTCGTCAAGGCATCGTTGCAGAGGATTATCGGGGACTTGCAGACCCTGGCGCCCGAAGGCATCGCAGCGGTTGGCATCATGAGCAACGATATCGGCCGTTACCCGGAGGATGGGCCGGATGAGATGCAGCGTCTGGCCAGTGAGCTGGCTTTTCCTTTTCCTTATCTGGTTGACGAAAGTCAACAGACGGCGAGCGAATACGGCGCGGTCTGTACACCGGATTTTTTTGGCTTCAACCAGGATCTGGAACTGCAATACCGTGGCCGCCTGGATGCCGGGCGAACCGAGGAGCCACCCGCGGGCACACCGCGCGAACTGCTCGATGCAATGCTGCAGATTGTGCGTACCGGTCACGGGCCGCAGGAACAAACGCCTTCTGTTGGATGTTCTATCAAGTGGAAAACCTGAGCCGGGAGATTTCGCCGATCGTCTTCCAGGAAATCAGAGCAAGGACGCCAGGGCTAAAGACGACACCGGATCGCATAGGGTGAGTTCCCCGGCATTGCGGCGGCGCCGGGTTCGTGGCGCAGTTCTTTCCGCGCTTAGCAGTGGGACCGGGCGGGATAGGCGACGGCGGCAAATTCCGCGGAAAAGAGCCGAGGCAAAGCGCAGCATGTGACCTGGCCCGCCCGACGGTGCCGGGAACTGAAAGTATTTGCCAGGGCAGACATGCAGCAGTTGCCCGTCGACGGCTCATCGGCGAAAATGCGCCGCTTTCCAACCTGGGAATAAGCAAAAATGCCTCAGCGCAGAGACCTTGCCAACGCAGTTCGTGCCCTGTCGATGGATGCAGTACAAAAAGCCAATTCCGGGCACCCGGGCATGCCGATGGGCATGGCCGATATCGCGGAGGTTCTCTGGAACGACTATCTCAGGCACAACCCGGGAAATCCGCGCTGGGAAAATCGGGATCGCTTCGTGTTATCGAATGGGCATGGTTCGATGCTCCTTTATTCGGTCTTGTACCTGAGTGGGTATCCGCTGGGCATAGAACAGATCCGAAATTTCCGCCAGCTCGGTTATCACACCGCCGGCCACCCGGAATACGATCAGGACCTCGGTATAGAAACGACCACCGGCCCGCTCGGGCAGGGCATCACTAACGCGATTGGCATGGCGCTGGCTGAAAAAGTCCTGGCGGCGCAATTCAACAAGCCCGGCTACGATCTGGTCGATCACCATACTTATGTTTTCATAGGCGATGGTTGCCTGATGGAGGGCATATCGCATGAAGCCTGCTCTCTGGCCGGTACCCTGCGCCTGGGAAAACTGATCGTTTTCTATGACGACAACGGGATTTCCATCGACGGTAAAGTCGATGGCTGGTTTACCGATGACACGCCGGCTCGTTTCAGGGCCTATGGCTGGCATGTCGTAGCCGACGTCGATGGCCACAATCCCGCAGCGGTGGCAAAGGCCATAGACGCCGCACGCTCCAGCGACAGACCCAGTCTGATCTGCTGCAAAACGGTGATCGGCTGGGGTTCGCCAAACAAGCAAGGCAGTGAAGCAACCCACGGTGCGCCGCTGGGCGATGAAGAAGTTGTCCTGGTCAGAGAAACAATCGGCTGGCCGCACCCGCCGTTCGAAGTGCCGGACGATATACGCGCGGGATGGGATGCCACGAAGAAGGGCGCAAAACTGGACGAGGAATGGCAGCAGATGTATGCCGATTACCGGCAAAAGCATCCGCAACTGGGAGCCGAATTCAAAAGGCGCATGGCTGGCGAACTGCCGGATAACTGGCAGGAATTCGCTGCCGGCGTCGTCAAGGAAATAAACGCGGAAGCCGCCGATATGGCGACTCGTAAGGCATCGTTGCGGGCGCTCAACGGATTCGCACCGGTGTTGCCGGAACTGCTCGGCGGATCGGCGGATCTGACCGGCTCCAATCTGACTTTCTGGGATCGGTCGAAGACGATATCCGCAGAGGATGCGAGCGGCAATTACCTTTACTACGGGGTCAGGGAATTCTGCATGTCCGCGATGATGAATGGCATGGCACTTCACGGCGGCGTGATGCCCTACGGCGCCACTTTCCTGACATTCTCGGACTATGCACGTAACGCCGTACGGATGGCGGCGCTGATAAAAGCGCACAGCATTTTCGTTTACACGCACGACTCGATCGGCCTTGGCGAAGATGGGCCCACTCATCAGGCGATAGAGCATGTCGCCAGTCTAAGGCTGATACCGGGGATGATCGTCTGGAGACCCTGCGATTCCGTCGAGTCAGCCATTGCATGGCAGGCGGCGATCGAAAGGCGGGACGGACCCACCTGCCTGTTGTTTACGCGGCAGGGCGTTCCATTCCAGAATCGTGACGTCGAGCGGATCGAAAATATCCGGCGTGGTGGCTATGTCCTGCGTGACTGTGAGGGAACGCCCACGCTGATCTTGATTGCCACCGGTTCCGAGGTTGCCGTCGCGATGGACGCGGTCGATGAACTGGAAAAATCCGGCGTGTCCACGCGTGTGGTATCGATGCCGAGTACAGACGTCTTCGAGGATCAGGATGATGCGTACCGCGATTCGGTGTTACCTGCCGATGTTAGTGCCCGCGTAGTTATTGAGGCCGGCGTCAGCAATTGCTGGCATCGTTATGCCGGCCCGAGTGGCCGGATTATTGGTATGGACCGGTTTGGCTTGTCAGCGCCAGCCGGCTTGTTATTCGAAAAATTCGGCTTCACGGCCGATAACATCATCAAGGTTGCACGAGAAATTCTTTGATCGCGGCCGGATATTCAGGAAGGTAAATAACATGACTGTCAAAGTAGCAATTAATGGCTATGGCCGAATCGGCCGCAATATCCTGCGCTCCCTGTACGAATCGGGTCGCAACGACGAAATTAGCATTGTCGCCGTCAATGACCTGGGCGACGCGAATACCAATGCCCATCTGACAAGGTATGACACCGCACACGGCAAGTTTCCCGGCGAGATCAGCGTGGATGGTGACCACATGGTGGTGAACGGCGACAGGATTCGCGTTTGTGCCGAACGCGATCCTGGCAAGTTGCCCTGGGCCGAACTCGGCGTTGATGTTGTGCACGAAAGCACCGGATTTTTCGCCACCAAGGAAAAGGCGATGCCCCACCTCGCGGCGGGTGCAAAGAAAGTCATTATCTCGGCGCCTGCCGGGACAACCGTGGATGCGACAATCGTTTATGGCGTCAACCACGATACGCTGAAAGCGAGCGACCAGGTCATTTCGAACGCTTCGTGTACGACCAACTGCCTGGCGCCGTTGGTCAAGCCCCTGCATGAGAAAATCGGTGTCGAATATGGACTGATGACCACCATTCACGCCTACACCAACGACCAGGTCCTGACCGATGTTTATCACACGGACTTGAGACGGGCACGTTCAGCGACCATGTCGATGATTCCGGCCAAGACCGGCGCTGCTGCCGCGGTTGGCCTGGTGCTTCCGGAACTGGCCGGCAAGCTGGACGGCTTCGCGATCCGCGTGCCGACGATCAACGTGTCGCTTGTGGATCTTGTATTTACCGCATCCCGCGATACCTCGGTCGAAGAAATCAACTCGATACTGAAAGAGGCGAGCGAAGGAGAACTCAAGGGCGTGCTTCAATACAGCGACGGGCCGCTGGTTTCAGTGGATTTTAATCACGACCCGGCTTCGTCCAGTTATGACTCGACCCTGACCAAGGTCATGGAGGGCAGGCTGGTAAAAGTCTGCTCGTGGTATGACAACGAGTGGGGTTTTTCAAACCGGATGCTTGATACAACGCTGGCGCTGATCAATGCGAACTGATAGCCGGCCTGTTAAGCGATCGATCGCACGGATGCGTGTTGCCGGCAAATCTTCTGTAGCGGAGGACATGTGAATTTTCTGCGTATGAGCGAACTGGATCTTGCGGGTCAGCGCGTACTGATCCGGGAAGACCTGAATGTGCCTGTCAGCGATGGCAAAATCACAAGCGATGCCCGTCTTGGCGCCGCCTTGCCGACCATACGCGAGGCGGTTGCCGCCGGCGCGAAGGTGATGCTGATATCGCATCTCGGGCGTCCACAGGAGGGAGAGTATCAGGAAGAGTTTTCGCTGGCGCCGGTGGCCAAGCGATTGTCCCGCATGCTGGGTTTGAAAGTACGGCTCGAAAAGGACTGGCTGGATGGCGTAAGCATCGAGGATGGTGAAGTTGTCCTGTGCGAGAACGTGCGCTTTAATCCCGGCGAAAAAAGCAATGACGATGATTTGTCCAGGAAAATGGCGGCGCTGGCGGATATTTTCGTAATGGATGCATTTGCAAGCGCTCATCGTACACACGCGAGCACACACGGTGTTGCGCAGTATGCGCCGATCGCCTGTGCCGGGCCGTTGCTGGCCGGTGAATTGCAGGCGCTGAGTCAGGCGCTGGAGAATCCGGCCAGGCCGCTGGTTGCCATCGTCGGTGGTTCCAAAGTCTCGACCAAACTTACTGTTTTGAAGACGCTTGCCGAAAAGGTTGACCAGTTGGTCGTTGGCGGAGGTATTGCCAACACTTTTATTGCGGCTGCGGGTCATCCCGTAGGCAAATCGTTGTATGAACCCGATATGCTGAATGCGGCTCGGGAAGTTTCCGAATTTGCCAGCGGGCGCGGGGCGAGTATTCCGCTACCCAGCGACGTTGTTGTCGCCACGGAATTATCGGATACCGCAGAAGCGGATGTACGTGCAGTGGGCCAGGTAGAAGACGATCAGATGATTCTCGATGTCGGGCCGGACACGGCTGAAGTGCTGGCCGGCATTATGCGTGATGCGGGAACGATCGTTTGGAACGGCCCGGTCGGTGTATTTGAGATCGATCAGTTTGGTGAAGGCACGCGAACGCTTGCCAACGCGATAGCGGAAAGCTCGGCGTTTTCTATTGCCGGTGGCGGTGATACGCTGGCCGCGTTGGAGAAATACAAGCTTGCAGCCCAGATATCTTATATCTCGACGGGCGGCGGCTCATTTCTGGAATTTCTCGAGGGCAAGACTTTGCCTGCCGTCGCCGTTTTACAGGCGCGTGCGCAGGAAGCCGCCTGATTGGCGCCCGGAGACGCGGGCGAGAGTTGATATGCAGAAACGAACAAAAATAATCGCGACACTGGGGCCGGCGACCGATAATCCCGAAGTGCTCGAGGAGATGATCATGGCCGGCATGGATGTCGCGCGGATCAACTTTTCTCATGGCAATTCTGAAGATCACACGCGAATGATGCGCCAGGTCAGAGAAGCTTCGGCAAAAACCGGGCGTGACATAACCGTGCTCGGCGACCTCGGCGGCCCAAAGATTCGCATCGAGTGTTTTAGCGAGGACCGCATCGAGCTAAAAGAGGGCGATCACTTCTCGCTGGATTACGAATACGATCCGGATGCGGGCACCAATACGGTCGTCGGGATTACTTATGGGCAGCTTTCTCAGGATCTTAGCCCCGGCGATGTTCTGTTGCTCGACGATGGGCAAATAACCCTCGAAGTTACCGAGGTGGCGCATCCGAGAGTCGTTAGCCGCGTTTTGGTTGGCGGGGTTTTGTCCAGCAAGAAGGGTATCAATCGTCTTGGCGGTGGCTTGTCGGCCAAGGCGCTTTCCGATAGGGATCGTGAAGACATCAAGCTGGCCGTGGACATGGATGTGGATTTTTTGGCGATATCGTTTCCGCGCGATGCGACTGATATCAACGAGGCGAAGTCGCTATATCAGCAGGCGGGCGGCCATGGAAAGATCGTCGCCAAGATAGAGCGTGCGGAAGCGATTGAAAATATTGAGTCAATTATTGATGCGACCGACGTCATCATGGTCGCCCGCGGTGATCTGGGCGTGGAAGTCGGCTATGCGGAACTGCCGGGTCTGCAAAAAAGAATTATTCGGATGACGAGGTTAAAAAACCGGGTCGCTATCACGGCGACCCAAATGATGGAATCGATGATCAACAGCCCGATTCCGACTCGCGCCGAGGTGTCCGATGTTGCCAACGCGGTTATGGATGGATCGGACGCGGTGATGCTTTCCGGTGAAACGGCAGTCGGAAAGTATCCGGTCCATGCTATTGAGGCGATGGCGAGGATTTGTGAAGCGGCTGAGAAACACCAGCTCGCGCATACCCGGTCCCGCCATAGAATCGATTCGGTGTTCAAGCATACCGACGAGGCGATCGCGATGGCGGCCATGTACACGGCCAATCACCTCAATGTCAAAGCGATTATCGCGTTAACGGAATCTGGCAAGACGACCCTGTGGATGTCGCGTATCAGATCGGATATTCCGATTTATGCTTTCACCCGTCACGAGCGGACCCGACGCAGGGTCAACCTCTTCCGGGGCGTGTTTCCGGTATCGTTCGATATTACCCAGACCCGGACGGACAAGGTTTGGAAGCAGGTATCCGAGCGCCTGCTGGATCAGGGCCTGGTATCGCAGGGCGATTTGATTATTTTCACCGAGGGCGAAGCCATTGGCGTATCGGGTTGGACCAACTCGATGAAACTGTTGCGGGTGGGCGACTAAAAGAGCCGATGAAAAAAATTCGCCGATTGCTGCTGTTGGCCGTCCTGCTACCTGCAGGAGCGTTTCTCGCCGGGTGGGCCGCGTTGCACGGCAGTCTGCCCCAGATCGATGGTTCCGTCGAGCTCGCCGGCCTGAAATCGCGAGTTACGGTAAAACGTGATCGTCTCGGCGTTCCCGAGCTTAGCGCCTGGAGCCTCGACGACATGACCCGCGCCATGGGGTTCCTGCACGCACAGGAGCGCTTTTTCCAGATGGATCTGCTGCGCCGCACTGCTGCCGGTGAATTGTCGGAACTGGTCGGTGGCCGCGCGCTGGATCACGACCGCTCGATGCGCATACATCGACTGCGCCATGTTGCGGGGCAAATTGTCGCGGGCCAGAAGGCCGACGACAGGCGCCTGCTCGAAGCCTATACCGATGGCGTAAATGCGGGTCTGGATGCGCTGGCGGTCAGTCCATTCGAGTATTTGCTGTTGCGCCAGCCGCCACGGCCCTGGATCCCGGAGGACAGTCTGTTGGTGGTGCTGGCGATGTATGCAGATTTGCAGGATGAAAACGCCAATGCCGATGCCGAGCGGGGCTATCTGCAAAGCGTCCTGCCGGCGTCGATGTATCGTTTCCTGTTTCCCGTGGGCAGCCAGTGGGATGCGCCGCTGATGGGTACTACGATCGACCCGTCGTTACCCCCTCTTGCCGATGTCTACGACCTAAGGTCGATTGCCGAGGCCAATCAGGACACGAACTCCGCGGTGCCTGATTACGAACCGGAAATGGCCGCGGGCAGCAACAACTGGGCATTGGCAGGCCATCGGACCGCGCATGGTGGCGGCCTGCTGGCCAACGACATGCATCTGCGGCAGCGTGTACCCGCGATCTGGTACCGGGCGCGACTCAAGGTCGCCAATGTGCGTGGCAGGAACCTGGATGTCACCGGTGTGACCCTGCCCGGTACGCCGTTATTGATCGCCGGTAGCAATGGTCGGGTAGCCTGGGCGTATACCAACAGTAATGGAGACTGGACGGACCGCGTAATCCTGGAAAGTCATCCTGAGGACGATGGACGATACCTCACTCCCGATGGCTATCGTGATCTGGTTAATCACCGCGAGGTGATCCGGGTCAAAGGTGGCGAGGATGTGGTCCTGGAAGTGCGCAGCAGCCGATGGGGTCCGGTCATCGGTCGCGACCGGCAAGGCCGGCTGCAGAGCGTACGCTGGCTCGCGGCGATACCGGAAGCGACGAACGTGCGGTTGCTGGAAATGATGTTCGCCGATAGCGTCGATGAAGCGCTGCGGATCGCGCCCGAAATCGGCATGCCGCAGCAAAACCTGGTGGTTGCCGATGCTGACGGCAATATCGGCTGGACTATTATCGGGAAAATTCCGCGCCGCGGCGCCGGTTTCGATCCATCGCTGCCCGCATCGTGGGCGGGATCGGGGACCGGCTGGAACGGCTTGCTCGGCGCGGCGGAATACCCGCGCGTCATCAACCCACCCTCCGGGCAAATCTGGACGGCGAATTCCAGGGTCGTTGGCGACGCGGAACTGACCCTGATCGGTGATGGCGGTTACGGCCTTGGAGCGAGGAGCAGGCAGATTCGCGACGACCTGGCTGCATTGCAAGATGCCACTCCGGGTGATTTTCTAAAGATCCAGCTCGATGACCGGGCCTTGTTTCTGGACCGTTGGCGGCGTCTCGCACTGGATCTGCTGGCGCTGCCCGGTAACAGGCAGACCGCGCAACGGCGGCTGGCGGCAAAGGTCCTGGCAGACAGCGAGCTGCGGGCATCGACGGATTCGCAGGCGTACCGCCTGGTACGCGAATTCCGGAATCTTTGTTTTAGCCGCGCAAGACATTTTCTGGCTTTGGAGGCTCGCCGGGCCGACCCGGATTACCAGCCGCGCCTGAGCCGCAGGTTCGAGGCGGTGTTGTGGCAACTGGTCGAGCAGCAGCCGCGGCATCTGCTGGATCCACGATACGATTCATGGGCGGATTTCCTGCTGGCTGCGCTGGATGATTCCGTCAGCAAGCTGGACCCGGACCAGGATGGGCTGCTTGCGACCTGGGGCGATTACAATGTCGTTCGCATCAACCACCCGCTGGGCAAGATTCCCGTGCTGGGCGAACATCTGAATATGCCGCCTTATGCGGCGGCGGGAGACACCTTCATGCCGCGCGTACAGAGTGCAAATTTCGGCGCCTCCGAACGCTTTGCCGTTGCCCCGGGGCGCGAAGCGGAGGGTTACTTCCATATGCCGGGCGGCCAGAGCGGGCATCCTCTGTCCGCTTATTACCGCGCCGGGTTCCGTGCCTGGGCGACCGGTGAACCGCTACCGTTCCTGCCCGGGGAGCCGGTACATACTTTGCAGCTGCTGCCGCTTACTCCAGACTGACCGGAAACACGAATCAGCCGGGCGGTGGGTCTGTAGCCATCAGATCTTCCAGGTCGGTCATGACCTGTGCCGAGTGAACATCCGGGTCAACTTTTTGATAATGCTTTGCCAACAACCCGTCCGGGTCGATCAGGAAGGTCTGGCGCTGCGCTATGCCGACGCCGCCACCGATGCCCATGTAGGTTCCATAAAGGCGGGATATTTCGCCATCGTCATCGGCCAGCAACGGAAAAGGCAGGCCGTATTCCTCGGCAAATTTCCGGTGCGACTCGACATCGTCCATGCTGACGCCCAGCAAGGCGATATTCAGTTTGCGAAATTTGTATATATCGTCTCTGAATGAGCACGCCTCGGTCGTACAACCGGGCGTGAAATCCCGCGGATAAAAATACAGGACGACCCACTGGCCGTGGTAATCATCCAGTTGGTGCCAGTCTCCTTCCTGGTCTTGCAGTTTGAAAGCCGGCGCCGCTTGTCCTTCCACGGGGCTTTCCCCGGCCACGGCGGGTGCAAGCAGGCAAAGGCACAGCAGGGTCGGCAGGATTGATTTATACACGACAGGTCTCCACGATAGATATTCGGGTCCGGCATTGGCGGTCAGCATAACCCATGCGAAGGCCTGCCGCGCGGCTGGCGGTCCAGGAGCATGCATGCAGGAATTGCGATGACAAGTAAAACGGCTGACCAAACCAGTGCGTGGATGACGGCTGCCCCGGGGCAGCCTTTGACGCTGGGACGAGCCACGCTGAATGCGCTGGGCCCAATGGATGTCGAGCTGGAGGTGATCGCCTGCGGCCTGTGTCACAGCGATTTGCACCTGGTCGATGACGACTGGGGCATCAGCGAGTATCCGCTGGTTCCCGGTCACGAGGTGGTCGGAAGGGTAGTCGCTGCGGGCAATGCGGTCAGCGAGCTGGCGATCGGTCAGAGAGTCGGCGTGGGCTGGTTGTGCGGAGCCTGCCTGGATTGCCGGAGTTGTGCTGCCGGTGAGGATAATCTTTGCGCCAGGCCCAAACGAACTTGCGTAGCCAATGTGGGCGGATTTGCCAGCCGGATACGGGTCGATTCGCGGTTCAGCCACCCGATTCCGGAGGGCCTGGGCGATCTCCAGGCTGCACCGCTGCTGTGCGCCGGCGTAACCGTATATTCGCCGCTGACCAGGCTGCTACCGCACGCGGGCCGGGATGTCGGGGTTGTCGGCATCGGTGGCCTGGGGCACCTGGCCGTGCAATACGCCAGCTGCATGGGCCACCACGTGACCGCTATCGTCCGTGGACCCGGGCGGGAAAAAGACGCCAAAGTCCTGGGCGCGCAATTTTTTCTGGACAACACCGATGCCGGGCAAATGGCCGCGGCCGAAGCGGGTTTCGACCTGCTGCTGGTTACGGTCAGCGCGGATCTGGACTGGCCGGTCTATATGCGCCTGTTGCGGCCCAACGGCACGCTTTGCCTGGTCGGGATGCCGGCGGCGACGATCACGGTTGAAATCGACAATCTTGTCGGCGAGCAGAAAATACTGACCGGCAGTTCCATAGGCAGCCGCGACATGATCCGGGAAATGCTCGAATACTCGGCCGTCAACGAGATTTATCCGTGGGTGGTTCAGATGCCGATGGAGCAGGTCAATGAGGCGCTGCAAATTCTTGCTAATGGCGAAGCACGTTATAGAATCGTGTTGACGGCATAGCGATGGCGGCTGGTATCGAGGAATCATACAGAGTGGGTTTTTGCCTTGGCTGACAGCGAACAAAAACTGAAAAAAGGGCTGGTCCTGCCCGGTGGCGGAGCGCGTGCCGCATACCAGGTCGGCGTGCTGCGGGCCATCGTCGAGATGATCCCGCGCGGCTCACCCAGCCCGTTTCCAATCATCAGCGGAACATCGGCCGGCGCCATCAACAGTGCGGTGCTCGCCAGCAACGCCGACAACTATCGCCTGGCGGTCGCGCAAATGGCCAGGGTCTGGCGAAATTTTCGCGCGCACCACGTCTATCGCACCGATAGCTGGACCATGCTGCGCACGAGTTTGCACTGGATGGTGACGATGATATCGGGTGGCGCATTGCTAAAACACCCGGACCGCCTGCTCGATAGCTCGCCATTGCGCAAATTGCTGGCTCGCGATGTGGATTTCGACAAGATCGCCGCGGCGATCGAGCACGGGTCGCTGGATGCGCTGGCGATCACCGCATCCGGCTACGGTTCCGCAAAATCCATTTGCTTTTACCAGGCACGGCCCGGGCATCGGCCCTGGCACCGCATTCGCCGTGAGGGCAGGCCGGGCAAAATCAGTCTCGATCATTTGATGGCCAGCGCGGCGATGCCGGTCATTTTCTCGCCGGTACGCATCGGCGATGAATTTTTTGGCGATGGCGCGATGCGTCAGGCGACGCCACTCAGTACCGCAATACACCTGGGCGCCGATCGCCTGCTGGTAATCAGTGTGCGTGACGAAACGGGTGAGTCGCCGCGGGATCGGGAATGGGTCGTGTCGCCCAGGCTGGGCCAGATCGCCGGTTATATGCTGGATACCGTGTTCATGGATGGCCTGTACGCCGATTTGGAGAGAATCACCCGGATCAACAACCTGCTCGAGCATCTGCCACAGCAAAGCGCGGTGTCGGGGGGGCGATTGCTGCGCAGGATAGATTGCCTGGTCATCGTTCCCAGTGAGGATATTCGGGAAATCGCCCTCAAACACGCACACCAATTGCCGCGCTCGGTGCGTATCCTGCTAAGAGGGATGGGCGCGATGAATCGCGGCGGCAGACAGCTGATCAGTTACCT
>JAPUGL010000147.1 GCA_027292775.1 Gammaproteobacteria bacterium
CCACGCCCGGGTCGAGGCCCATCTCTTTTTCCAGCAAGTCCTTGTAGGACATGCTGTCGAGCCAGCGATCGAAATCATCGCCCTGGTAGTATTTCTTGCGCTGCTCAAAAGCGCGAATCATGTCTTTCCTGAAACCATCCGGCCACGGCGTGTTTCGCAGCTCGTCGCGCCAGGGGTTTTTAACCCAACCGGAGTCTTTGAAAAAATAGCCAGTATCGAATCTGCGTTCAGCCCAGTACATGGTCTCGAAGTTATCCAGCGGAGCATCGACTTCGGTGCTGCCGAACGCCGGTTCTGCAAACTCAAACCCGGTCGGCATGCCGGTGACTTTCCATATTTCATCGGACAGGCCATCGCGCCCGGTAGGCAGACCGAAGCCATTTGAACCTTGCGGTCCGTATAGCCGATATCCATCGACATCGAATTCGTTTTGTTTGGCTTCACCGCCAAAAATCGGGTGATTATCGAGAATCAGGCAGCGTCCATCGACGCCATGCTTCTTGTGAAACTGAAAGGCCGCAGCATGACCGGCGAAGCCACCGCCGATCACGATCAGGTCGAATATCTCGCCGGTATCCTTGGCCGTCTCTGCCAGTGCCGGCGCATGACCATCGCGGATTAAGTGGGCGGCCTGGCTGACCGCCGCCGTGTTGCCATTGGAACGCGCATAATCCCCGACACCGCCATAACCGGTCCAGGGATCGGAAAAGACTTCTTTTGGGCGGGCTTTTGCTGCGAATAATGGCGCCGGCGCCGATAGCAAGGCCGCACCGGCGCCGATCAATACGCCGCCGAGAAAATCTCGCCGTGTGATTCCAGTGTTTAGCCCGGGGACCTGGTTTTTTCTGGTAGTCATTTGTTCGCCCGTACGCTTGGCTGCAATAGCGGCCGAACCTGTCCTGATGCAGGCCTTGAAAGAAGCAAAGTGTATCACGAGCCATACAGATCCCTAGGCCACCCCCACAGGCTGATGATCGAGTCTTGACATGCAACCTTTCAGTTGCATATAATCGATACCGATGGATCAGATATTCAAAGCACTGGCGAACCAAAGCCGCCGCGAAGTTATGGATAAGATTTTCGCACGTGATGGACAGACATTGAGTGAGCTGTGCGAGATCGCGAGCTTCAGCCGGCAGGCGGTTTCCAAGCACCTGCAAATCCTTGAAGACGCCGGCCTCGTCGTCACCCACTGGTCGGGGCGGGAGAAACTTCATTATCTGAATCCAGCGCCTGTACATGAAATAAGCGAGCGTTGGCTGAAAAAGTATGCCCGCAGACAAATGACAGCAATATCAGCACTGAAAGAAACACTGGAGAAATAAGATGAGCAATAAACCCGAATATATTTATGAAACTTTCATCCGCACGACACCAGAAAAACTCTGGGAAGGACTGACCAGCGCCGCGTTTACCCGGCTTTACTTTCACAGCACCGATGTAAGTTCCGACTGGAAAGTTGGTTCCCCGGTGGTCTACACGGGTAGCGACGGTACCCGCATCGTTGAAGGTGAGGTCCTGGCCGTCCGTAAGCCGGAATTGCTATCCTTTTCCTGGCGAGCGCTTTGGGACGAAGATTTCGCCGCCGAGCGGCATTCGCGAGTCACTTTTGAAATTGAAGCGATGCCCGATGTGTGCCGCTTGCGCGTCGTGCATGACGATTTTGACGTCGGCAGCAAGACCTACGAGCAGATCAGCCAGGGCTGGATCGGAATTATCTGCAGTCTGAAAACCCTGCTTGAAACGGGTGAGCCTCTCGCGCTCGCAGGCAATGAGGAAACGACGGAGCAGGAAAAAAGCGTGGCATGAGTTTCAGCGGAACCGAATGCGCCACGACATCGTCTAGCCCATCCGTCCGATCGGCTCATCCAGGCTGTCCGGGGGCACGGTAAACCAGGCCGGTCCCTGGAGAGTCATGTAAATGCAGTCTTCGAGTCGCACGCCGAATTCGCCGTAGATATAGATGCCCGGCTCGTTGGAAAAACACATACCAGACATCAACAGCGTGGTTTCGCCGCGCACGAAGTTGACGCTTTCGTGCCCATCCATGCC
Organism: Gammaproteobacteria bacterium; assembly: GCA_027292775.1. Taxonomy (GTDB): domain Bacteria; phylum Pseudomonadota; class Gammaproteobacteria; order Steroidobacterales; family MnTg04; genus MnTg04. The sequence goes on from JAPUGL010000147.1 coordinate 2,053, forward strand.
GATTCCGTGACCGGTTCGGTGACTCAGACCGGGCGTCCGGTAACCCGGGCCGTAACCGAGCGATTCATAATGCGCCCGGACAGCATCATCGACCGCGCCGGCGGGTGTACCCAGGGTTGCCGTTTCGAATGCAATTTGCTGCCCCTTGCGAACGGTTTGCCAGACCTCTCTTTGTCGTTTTGTCGGCTTGCCAAAAACGAAGGTGCGTGAAATATCCGATTTGTATCCTTCGACCGTACAACCGCAATCCATCAGCACAATCTGCCGTTCCTTTATTTCCTGCGGCTGGCTCGTGCCATGCGGATAAGCACTGGCCTCGCCAAACAAAGCAGCATTCCAGACGTTGCTTCCCCCCAACGCCGTCTGCGCTTCGTACATCATCGCGTTGACATCGGCCGGTGTCATCCCCGCTTCCAATCTTGGGTACACATGCCCATATGCCGTCAAGGTCACTTCACTGGCCTTTTTCATCAGTGCGATTTCACTATCCGACTTGTACATGCGGCAACCCAGCGTGACCGGCAAGGCTGTCGTTATCGCGAACGATCGAGCGGATTTTTTGAGCCCCTCGACTACAAAATAGCGTACGGTGTCCTCAAGCCCGATCACACCCTGGTTGATTCCCCGATCTTTTAGCATGCCGGCCACATGGTCGAACGGGTTCTCGTGTTCGTGCCAGGTCCGGACATCGTCACCGAAAGTCATCGACTCACGAACACTCGGCTCTTCAAAATATGGCGTGACAACGGCGATCTCCCCGCGCCTGGGAATGATCACCACGGTCAGGCGTTCGCTGCGTCGCCAGTTCACACCGCTGAAATACAGCATGGCGGAACCCGGTTCCAGAACGATTGCGTCGATCCCTACGTCAACCATCAGAAGCTGAGCTTTTGCAATCCGCGACAGTCTTTCGTCCACACTAATCGGCCGGACATCGCCGGTTATGGATTCCAGCCCTTTGCCACCCTCGTGGCTGTCATCTGAGTCTGGTGAACTGCTGCAGGCAGTAAGACCAGCGGCCGACAGGCCCGCTATACCCGCAGTCAGGCCGCTGATTTTCAGGAATTCGCGTTTACTGATGGGCATCATGCCCTCCTGGTGTTTCAAATTGTTTCGAAACGGTCGATAAGAGTATCGGACAGATCTGAATTATATCCCAAAGACCAAAAATCACTGCACCAACATACCTGACAATACTTCTGGTGTGCTGACATTGATTCGCCACAACCTTACCAAGAGATAATTTGAAGACAAACGGGTAAACTATGACCCACTAATATTTATTTACTGAAACCGAGGTCATACATGAATCGCACAATAGGGTACGCACCCGCGATGGCGGTCGAACAGCAGGCCGATTTTATTCTCAAGACCTATGCGCATTTGTTTGGCGCTATTTCTGGTTTTGTGTTTATCGAATACTATCTGTTCACCACAGGCTATGCCGAGGCGATTGCACGCACGCTTCTTGGGGTTAGCTGGCTGTTGGTGCTGGGTGGATTCATCCTGGTGGCATCCCTGGCCAGCCGGGCTGCACATTCGGCTAAATCAGCGAGCACACAATATATGGCGCTGGCGGCCTTTGTCACAGCCGAAGCAATCATATTTGTGCCGTTGCTCTATGTCGCCGAGAGCTACGCGCCAGGTACGATCGAAAACGCCGCGGTGGTAACCCTGCTGGCCTTTGTTGCATTGACGGCCGTGGTTTTCGTCACCCGCAAGAACTTTTCTTTCCTCCGGCCATTCATGATGTGGGGTGGAATGCTGGCGCTGGGCATGATCGTATTTTCGGTCCTGTTCGGCTCATCGCTGGGTCTTTGGTTCAGCGCTGCCATGGTAGTCTACGCCGGTGGCGCCGTTCTTTACGACACCTCGAAAATCCTGCACGAATTCCGGCCCGGCCAACATGTGGCAGCATCCTTGCAGTTGTTCGCGTCGATCGCCCTGCTCTTCTGGTACATTCTCCTCCTTTTCATGGGGGACGATTAAAGACTCCTGAATAGATAAAACGTCAATGAGCGCAAACCGGGCTTTGCAATAGATGCTAGCTCAAGTCAAAAGCTTCCCTGACCTCGTCCGTTGACGCCGGTTTTCTATCCAGACCTTTGCCTGACTCTAAGTACTGAGCGATCAGTTCGGCGTTGTTCTTTGCCTGACGACCATCGGGCATCCATAGATTGTTCTCAAAGCCAATCCTGACATGTCCACCCAGGCCGGTCGCGGCAATCATCACATCGTTCTCCTTGCCGCCAAAACAGCAGACGCCCCACGGGAATGCCGTGCAATCGACCGCCGCCAGGAATGCATCGAGGTCCGACCGCACTCCCTCGACCTGATCCGCATAACGACCGAGGACAAAAAGACATAACGGATGGTCCTGAGCAAAAACTCCATTTTTTCTCAATTCATCGAATCGACGCAGTTCGCCGGGAGAATAAAGAATGTATTGCGGCCAGATATTTTCCTGCACCAGCCAGTGAAAAAATTTTGCAGCCGAATCCTCCGCAGCTTCATCGGGGCAGAGTTCGCCCAGGCTGAGTGACACCGCTTCCGGACGAAGTTCCCTGATCGCCTCCATTTGTTGCCCGGGCTGGTATATGCCGACCGCCTCAGTTGTGGCCTGGATGATCAACTGTTCACCAACCCGGGACCGAATCGCTGAAATCGCAGCCCGGTACAAATCGACATCCAGCGAGTGCCTTTGATTCTTGTCACGGACATGCAGGTGCAATACCGATACCTGTTGATCCACAAGCTCCGCGGCAGTATCGGCGAGCTGTTCGGGTGTTACCGGGATCGCCGGATGATCGGCCGTGGTTCGTCGCGCACCATTTGGCGCCGAGATAATTATGACCCGTTTTGCGGAGAATCGTTGTAGCTCGGTGAGCACAGCTCAGCCGGGGCTTCTGAAAAAAAAGTGTCTCATCAGCGTCTCCAGCCCTGATTTTAAAGGGGATTTGCAGATTAGCAGAAAAAAGGCGTTTTTCAGGGGCTGGCCTGTCAGTCAGGACCCCCCAATAAGATATCGACTTTGCCCAGATTCTAGTTACCTCAATAAAAACAAACACTTGTGGATCAAGAAAGAACCAATCTTGACTTCCGGACGGTATACTATCATAATGATATCAGTTTGATATCTATGAGGAGATACCATGATTACGGAAATTGTCAAGAAAGTACCTTCCGGATACCCGATGATCGGGCTGGTCCTGGCAGCGCAATTGTTGTTCGGATACCTGTTCGTGAATGCAATGAGAAGTGGTGCGACCGGTCAGGGCTTGATTTTTTTTCTTGCTTCATTGTTGACATTCGTTCTGTGGTTCGGATTTTTCATCGTCCACCCGAACGAAGCGAAGGTCCTGCAGTTATTCGGCAAATATGTCGGAACCATCCGCAAACCTGGCCTGCGCTGGGCTAACCCTTTTTTCATTGCCACCGCCGTTTCGACGCGGGTGCGGAATTTTGAAAGCAGCAAACTCAAGGTTAACGATTCACGCGGCAGCCCCATCGAGATCGCGGCCGTCGTCGTCTGGAAAGTGTTCGATACGGCCGAGGCCATTTTTGAAGTCGATAACTACCGGGAATTCGTTCATATTCAGACCGAATCCGCGCTGAGAAACCTGTCTACGACCTATCCTTACGAACCCCACGAAGGGGAAGGTACGGCGTTGCGTAGCCATCCGGTGGTAATCGCCGAGGCCTTGCGCGACGAAATCCAGGCACGCCTTGAAAAAGCCGGCGTCAATGTGATCGAGGCGAGAATCAGCCACCTGGCCTATGCGCCGGAGATCGCCAATGCCATGTTACGCAGACAGCAGGCATCCGCAATTATCGCTGCGCGTACTCAGATTGTGCGCGGCGCGGTCGGCATGGTGAGGATGGCGCTCGAACAGCTCAGCGAAGAAAAGATTGTCGATCTGGATGAGGAACGCAAAGCCGCAATGGTCAGCAATCTGCTGATCGTACTTTGCGGTGAGGAAAATGCGCAGCCCGTGCTCAATACCGGTTCGCTTTATACCTGATCCAGGCAATTGGCAGGCTTGTGAGGTCACGTCCCGGCAATGAGTAATCGCAAAGCGTTCGCGCTGCGAGTCGATGAACAAATTCTGGCAGCAACCCAGGCATGGGCAAATGACGATCTGCGCAGTCTCAATGCGCAGATCGAGTTTGTTTTACGCGAGGCGCTACGAAAAACCGGCCGTTTACCCAGGAAACAAAAAAGCCAGGAAAATTGATGGCTGTT
>JAPUGL010000148.1 GCA_027292775.1 Gammaproteobacteria bacterium
GCTGTGGACGCTCCCCTCGTCTCTTCGTTCCTCCGGTCCAGCCACGCAGCACAGCTTCGTGGCGTTCGATCCTGTCCGAGCAGCGCTCGGACTTGCCGTTACGCGACAACCGTCGCTCACCCAACTGAGCTACCGGGGCAACCCCGAGCATTATTGAAAATGGTGGAGCCGAGCGGGATCGAACCGCCGACCTCTGCATTGCGAACGCAGCGCTCTCCCAGCTGAGCTACGGCCCCATCTGGCGGCGCATTCTATCACCGGCGGTGATGGCCCGAAAGACCAAGTATTGCATGTGGGTGCCAGCGGACTAAAATAGGCAATATGCTGGAAATTAGCGAACGAGCACCACTATTCACGCTCACCGACCAGACCGGCAAGCCCGTATCCTTGCAGGGATTGCTGGAAAACGGACCGGTCGTTTTGTATTTCTATCCGGCGGATTTTACGCCTGGCTGCACTAAAGAGGCATGCACGATTCGCGATCTGCATGGCGAACTTGTTGCCGCAGGGCTTCAGGTTGCAGGCATCAGCCCCCAGGGGCAGGAAAGTCATCAACGCTTCGCCGAAAAGCATCAACTGCCATTCCTTCTGCTTTCCGATGTTGAGAAGGAAGTGATTGTGGATTATGGGGTCAACGGCCCGCTGGGTTTCGGCGTTCGCCGCGCCACTTTTCTGATAGACCAGGACGGCATTATTCGCGACGCGGTGCTGGCTGACTTGCGTATCGGACAACACGAAGAATTCATACGTCAGGCCATCGCTTTGCAGGCATGATGAGTCGGCAGCCGCCCTGATGATATATACGGGCAATGACTCCTGATCGTTTTCAAACGCTAAAAAGTGTGCTGGCACGACGCCAGCCTGACCTGACGATATTGTCGGAAAACGTGCACAAGTCGCATAACCTCGCCGCAATTATTCGCAGTTGCGACGCGGTAGGCGTATTAGAGGCCCATGTCGTGTCAAATTCACCCAAGCTGCCTCGTCATCACCTGACCTCAGCGGGATCTGGCAAATGGGTTCCTATCGTGATGCATCCCGATATTGGCACCGCGATAGGACGATTAAAAAACAAAGGTTTCCAAGTCCTTACAGCCCACCTGTCCACTCAGGCCAAAGATTTTCGTGATGTCGACTACACCGCTCCGACCGCTTTGTTGCTAGGTTCGGAGCTTGTTGGAGTCAGTGCCGAAGCCGCTCGCCTCGCCGACACTCACCTGAAGATTCCGATGCAAGGGCAAACAGAGTCGTTGAATGTTTCGGTAGCCACCGCCCTGATCCTTTACGAGGCCATGAAGCAACGAGAAGCTGCCGGCATGTATGACAACAGCCGGCTCGATCCGAAAACCTGGCAGCAAACTCTTTTTGAATGGGCCTATCCGGATATCGCGCGCCGTTGCCGGGACAAGAAGTTGATGTATCCGGCATTGTCCGCCGACGGACAGCTGCTGGAAAATCCCTTTAACTAGCTAATAAGTAACTTTAATAAAGATATATAAGCTATTGTTTTATTGGATTATTGGAGTTATTTACGCGACCATATTTGAAGCGCAAGGTTTGCCTCCGGCCGAAACGCGGAATACCGACTACATACAGATCGTCATAGTCCTGCTCTGTCAATTCCTGCACCGGCGTCTTGCCACCCAAAAGCTCGATAATCTCGGCTACGGTATTGCTGTGGGCGATGACGAGAACTGTCTGTCCGCGGTAATTGTCCAGCAGTTCGTCGACCAGTGCAGCGGAATCCTGCGCCCGGTATTCGCTGACCGGAAGACCGGTATCGCGAATCAGCGGTTCAACCGTTTCCAACGAACGCCGGTATTCGGAAACGAAGATGTGGTCCGGACCGTTGTTCACATTCGACATCGCCATGACGCGCGCCAGTTCCTCCGCTCTCTCCCTTCCGAGATCGCTCAGACCAGGATCACCGGCAGGAGTTAACGCTTTTTCGGCATGGCGCACCAAAAATACTGCTGTCGTTGCCCGCGAATCGAAAAACCAGGCGATAGCCAGCGCCATCAGAACGAATCCCATGACCGGCATGATCAATGGCGTAAACAACGGCCGGCGGCGCAATGTCCTGTGTATTTTTTTCAATCTTTTCCCTTCTTATGTGCCTGGCCGTCTAGCGAATTCAGACATCCGGCCATTCGGTTTTCCGTTCCTCGATCACAATATACTCGGCATGCACGACATCGCCAGGCGACTGCCCGTCCTTCACCGCCCGGTCTATCTTCCGTCTGATCCACCACAGGCGCATTGCAAACACCGCCGAGCCGATAACGATCAGACCGACCAGTGCCGCCAATATGAAAATACCCAGAAAAGCCGCGATACCCAGCGCCACGACACCGGTAATAAAGCTGGCAACCTGGGCGAATGGGCCGGGTTTACGATATGAGATTCTATATCTGTGCGTCACAGCCTGCTTTGCCGTCCTCAAACGGTGGGAATATCAATTATGGCAGGCTCGTCGCGCAGATGTCACTGGCTTTCAAGCTTGCGCTGGTAATAGCCATCAAACCATGAGATCCACGTTTTACCCTTGTCGTCGGAATGCTCAAACAACTGTCGGACGCGGCCATCCGGTAAAGGTGTCCAGGTTCCTCTGAAGGGTTTCTCAGATGGCGGGTTGATCGTGTAAAGACGCCCTTCCAGCACCATGCTGCCACCAACCAGACCACCATAAATGTCGATGATGCTGCCCCCGGCACCTACCCAATGCTGCCGCCAGCGCTTTTGCCCCGGGTCATAGTAATTCATGCTGTTGCCAGGAACGCCAGTGCCGCTGACCCATTGCTCGTACAAGTAACAGCCGCGATTTGTGCGAGTAATCGTGTTTTCACCGTACTGAGTGGTGCCGTCCTTGTTATAGACATCCCACTCGCCAACCCAGAAATCGAAGTCCTTTGCTTCTTCAACATACTCACATGGTGCGTAGTTTTTATTGATCACAGACATGACCTCTTCGAAACCATCACTGCCCGCCAGCGTCGAAAGTTCCGGGTCCTGCTCGATCTGCTGAACACTGCCGAAGCCCTGCTCACCCGCCAGTCGCAGTTTCTCCAGCGCCATTTCTGGTTCCTCTCTCGCGGCAAACAGCCTCGCCAGCTCGAGATCCACGAACATATCGGGGACACCCGCTTTCCTCGCTTTCTCCAATGCATTGACCGCGGCCTGATACTCTCCGAGCTGCCTCCGTGAAACTCCCAGTCTGTAAAGGTACTGACCATTGGATTTGTCGTCGAGACTCAAGGATTCGTAGGCCGTGGCGGCAGCCTGCCATTCCTTGGCCTGATAGCTTGCATTTGCCTGTTGCGCCAGGTTTTGGGCATAAGCCGAAACCGCTAAAATGAGAAATGCACAGAGGGCAAAAATCTTCGCTTTCATGCTGGTCATCGGGATTCACCTGCATACTAGTGATTGGATATGATGCCTGCTAGATTGAGAACGATAAAGCTGATTTAAGTTCAGCGGAGAGGTTAACCAAGATCCGCTGTACGCCGAAACTCCGAAGACTGAGACTGAGCCTCCATCAAGCCCGGCTTGCCCCAAAATATTGCCGAGGTCACTGCATTCGGGAGGCGCGGCCGAAGTCGGATGCCGGCGCTACTAACCCGACATCAAATAGTCTCTGGGATTAAGATACGCTGTCAGCATTTCTGGCCTGGAGCTTGCCGCAATTGAAATGTGCATCTAATCGCTTTCTTCGCCTTGGAAATGACTGTTCGCATGAAATCAAAGTATCTCCGTATTAGCCTCGGACTGTTGATATGTGCAGCTCTCACGCCGTGGTGGGCGAAAGCAGACTGGCTCAATCTAACCGGCGCCGAGACTGCGCCGAATATCGCCGAGATTTATGTGCTCGACGACCGCGTCAGGCTTGTGCTCGAAGTTTACGTTGCTGACCTCGATGTTTTTTCCAACCTCGTTCCGGATGACTGGTTGATAGACCGGGGCGAGGATCGTCCTGCCCTCGAGGAGCGAATACGCCAATTCTCGGCCGAACAGTTTCAGTTCGTGACCGATACCGGGGAAAAACTTCAGGGCCAACTGGAGATAGCCGAGCCCCGATTTCGCGTCGATCGTCAGTCGCCTTTTGCCGGCATGATCAATCCGATGACTCGGCAACGCGTGCCAGAAGCACCGGAGGATAAACGAGTCCTGTATGTCGAGATCGCCTATCCATTCACGGAAAGGCCGAAGCAGTTAACGATGATTCCGCCACTCGACGAGCAAGGCAGAGCGACGGCCAACGTCGGATTTATCGCCTACCACAAATCGGTACCCATCATCGACTTTCGTTACCTCGGTGCGCCGGCCATCCTCACACTCGATTGGGACGACCCCTGGTACAGCAA
>JAPUGL010000149.1 GCA_027292775.1 Gammaproteobacteria bacterium
CGCCTGGCGGTATGGACTGGATTACCGTGAACTGGCGCGTTGGAATCGCCTTGGTAGCGGCTACAGTATCTTTCCGGGTCAGGTCCTGGCCCTACGGAGGCCGCCAGGCGATGCGGTAGCCAGCACCGCAAAAAGGCGGCCGCCAGCGCCAGGACGGAAAAATCCGCCGCCACACAGAAAGCCGCCGGCAGATACTACGCCGGACTGGCTTTGGCCCATCAAAGGCAGGATTCTATCCAGTTTTGGGGCTGTCGGTGCAGTTGGCAAGGGGCTCGATATCGCCGGCAGGGATCGTGCGTTAGTGAGAGCGGCCGCTGCGGGGCATGTGGTCTACTCGGGCAGTGGACTTATAGGATACGGCCAGCTTATTATCATCAAACATAACAACACCTTTCTCAGCGCTTACGGATATAACTCTGAGTTGCTCGTTTCACAGGGCGACAAAGTCAGCAAGGGACAGCAGATTGCCCGCATAGGGGAAGGCCCAGGCAAGCGCCCGATGCTGCATTTCGAGATTCGGATCGATGGAAAGCCGGTTGATCCGATAAAATATTTGCCGACTCGATAGTTGCCGGTCGCTTGGCACCATGGTGTGCCGCTTGGTATGCATACCGGGACGGGATAAGTGGCGAGAAAAAGCATCAGACCGGCGGCAAACTCGCGTCGCGTCGAGACTGCACTGACCACGCCGGCCGGCGGCGTTCCCCTTCCTACGGCCGGTGCCATTGGTCGGGAAAGAGCGAGGGCGGCCGGGCGCCTTCCTGCGAAAGTCATGACCCGGTCCCAGCAAAACGCGACCCGCCTGTATCTCAGCGAAATTGGTTATTCCCCATTACTGACCGCAAAGGAAGAAATATTTTTCGGCCGACGTGCCTTGTGCGGGGATGAATCTGCCCGCAAGCGGATGATTGAAAGCAATCTGCGCCTGGTCGTCAAAATTTCCCGACGATATCTCAATCGGGGGCTACCGTTGCTGGACTTGATCGAAGAGGGCAATCTCGGGCTAATGCATGCGGTCGGCAAGTTTGATCCGGAGAAAGGCTTTCGATTTTCCACTTATGCGACGTGGTGGATCAGGCAAACCATCGAACGGGCTCTGATGAACCAGACGCGGACCATTCGCCTGCCCATTCATATCGTCAAGCAGATCAACAGTTGTCTGCGAGCCTCCCACCGGCTTGCCCAGAACCTGGACCGGTCACCTACCTTTGCGGAGATCGCCGACTCGGTGGACAAAGAGCAGGCGGACGTCGAGCGCGTGCTGGAACTCAATGAAAATATCTGCTCGTCCTGCCTGCCATCGGCTAGCGGGGGCGAGAGATGTTTGCTCGAGCGCATACCCGACAGCGCCGAGAAAATCGACCCGTCCGCCGGCGTGCAGCAACAGAATGTTCATGATGTGCTGGAACACTGGCTTAAACGCCTGAGCGACAATCAACTCGCAGTCGTGGAAAGGCGCTTTGGTCTGCATGGTTACGAGCGCACGACGCTCGAGAAAGTCGGCGCGGAGATCGGGGTGACCCGCGAGAGGGCGAGGCAAATCCAGATGGATGCACTGGCGACGCTCCGCAAAGCCATGGAATCAGAGGGTATCCATAGCGAAGCCGTGTTCGACTAGAACCGGCTTAGAAACCGGGCTCCTACGCCATTAGTGCGGCGACTACGCTGCGATTTTCACAAGCCAGAACATTATATGTGCGGCACGCTGCGCCGCTGTCCATAACTTCAAGCCCGATGCCCCGGGCCGCGAGATCGGCGATCAGCTCTTGCGGGGGTTGAAGGCGTGCCGGGCCGCAACCGAGCAGGAGAATATCGGGCCTCTGCGCCAGCGCAGGTTCGAGTTGCGCCAGGTCCAGGGTTTCAATGGTATCGGCGGGCCACGCCTGCACCTGTTGCCGGCTGATAATCAGCGGGCAATCATAGTATTTGTCGCGGACACGAATTCGACCGGGTTCATGAGAATGAATCAGCAAGCCTTCGCCAGCGTTGTCGCGAACAATCTGCAATTGATGCTTCCTCTGCTATGCCGCGGTGATTTTGTGACATCATATCCAAGGCAGGTCTGGTTTGCCGGGGTTTATCAAAATGCAAAAGGTAATGGAAATTCGAAACAGGCCGCTTGTCGTCGAAGATTTTCTGCCAGCGGATATGCATCCGGTCCTGAAACGTATTTACCTGGGGCGTGGCGTTGGCGAGCCTCAACAACTGGATTTGTCTCTGGGCGGTTTGTTGCCGGTCGGAGATCTCGGTTGCGCAGGGCAAGCGGTCGATTTGCTGCTGTTGCACCGGCAAAAAAACTCCCTGGTCTTGATCGTTGGTGATTTCGACGCGGACGGCGCGACCTCGACCGCCTTGCTGATGAGGGGGCTGAAGCAGCTGGGATTCGCCAGGCTGAGCTACCTCTTGCCCGATCGCTTTCTGCTTGGCTACGGATTGACGCCGGCAATAGTCGAGATAGCCGGTCAGCAGAATCCGGGCCTGATCATCACCGTGGACAACGGTATCTCAAGCATCGATGGCGTCGCCCTGGCCAGAAAAAAAGATATCGACGTGTTGGTAACGGATCACCACCTGCCAGGGCCGCAGCTACCCGATGCCAATGTCATTCTCAATCCGAACCTTCGCGGAGAGAATTTCAGTGGAAAGTCGCTGGCGGGTGTGGGCGTCGCATTCTATTTACTGGCCGCCTGTGAACGGCGACTGGGTTCGGGCGGCGCCGTCGCGGCCGGTCTGCTGGACTTGGTTGCGCTGGGCACGGTCGCCGATGTTGTCCCGCTGGACCGCAACAACCGTATCCTGATCGAACAGGGCTTGCTGCGGATCAGAGCCGGTCGCTGTTGCGCGGGAATTACCGCCTTGCTGGAAGTAGCGGACAGACACCCGGCCCGCGCCAGGGCCAGTGATCTCGGGTTTGCGGTTGGTCCGCGCCTCAATGCCGCCGGCCGGCTGGATGACATGACAATCGGGGTGGAGTGCTTGTTGGCGGATCAGTTGTCAGCTGCCCGTATACTTGCGGCCCGCCTGGACGGATTGAATCGGGATCGGCGCGAGTTGGAAAAAAGGATGGCGGCGGAGGCGCTGGCCATCGTCGATGGGCTGGTCCTGGAACAAAGCGGTGAACTCCCCTGGGGAATGTGCCTGTTTGATCCTGGCTGGCACCAGGGCGTGGTCGGCCTGGTAGCGTCACGCGTCCGCGAGAAACTCAGCCGGCCGGTGGTCGCATTTGCCCCAGGCCAGAGAGATGAACTAAAAGGCTCGGCGCGCTCGGTGCCTGGTCTGCATATACGCGACGCCCTGGATGAAATAGCAACCAGCCATCCTGGATTGCTCGGTAAGTTCGGTGGTCATGCGATGGCGGCCGGCCTGAGCCTGGAGCGCGACCGGTTTGAGTTGTTCGCGGAGGCATTCGATGAGGTGGTCAGGCAGAAGCTCAAGATCGAGGATATGCAGGCTTTCCATTTCAGCGACGGTCAACTGGATGAGTTGGATCTAGATCTGACACTGGCGGAATTGATGGCAGAGGCCGGACCCTGGGGCCAGGGGTTCCCGGAGCCGCAGTTTGATGGCGAATTCGAGCTCATCGATCAGCGGGTCGTTGGCGGCTCGCACCTGCGACTCAGGTTACGCGCACCCAATGGTGGACGATCGCTCGGCGGCATCGCCTTCCGTCAATCGTTGCCCGACAATGTCGGCAATCGTCTGCGTCTTGTTTACCGGCTTGAGGTCAATGAGTTTCGCGGCCGCCGTGAGGCCCAGCTCAACGTGATACAGATGCAAGCTCTCGAGTGAGCAGAACGGCTGCGCGTGCTAACATTCGCGCCTTCGAAAACCGATGAGTCGGCGACCGCCATGGAAATCAATCCGATCAGGGAACAGATAGCAGACCTCGAGAGCCGAAGCCGGGCTCTGAGGGGGTATCTTTGACTACGATAGCAAAGCAGAAAGATTGGAAGAGGTTAGCCGGGAGTTGGAAAACCCTGAAATCTGGGAAAATCCCGAAAAGGCGCAAAGCCTGGGCAAAGAGCGGGCCAGACTGCACGAGGTCGTCAACACGCTGGATGCCCTGAGCAGCGGATTGCGAGATAATCTCGAACTGCTGGAAATGGCGGTTACGGAGGACGACGAAGAAACGGTTTCGGCGATCACGGAGGAACTCGGCGAACTGACCCGGCGGTTGGAAGCGATGGAGTTCCAGCGGATGTTTTCCGGGGACCTGGATGCCAGCAACGCTTTCCTCGAAATACAATCCGGCTCGGGCGGGACCGAGGCCCAGGACTGGGCCAATATGCTGCTGCGCATGTATCTGCGTTGGGGGGAGAAGCACGGTTTCACGACAGAAATCATCGAGTTGTCTGATGGTGAAGTTGCCGGCATAAAAAGCGCGACCGTTCGGGTCTCGGGTGACTATGCCTATGGGTGGTTGCGTACGGAAACGGGTGTTCATCGGCTGGTCAGAAAATCGCCGTTCGATTCGGGTAATCGCAGGCACACGTCGTTCGCCGCTGTTTTTGTTTCACCGGAAATAGACGACGAAATCGAGATCGAGATCAACCCGGCCGATCTGCGTATCGATGTGTACCGGGCGAGCGGGGCTGGTGGTCAGCATGTCAATCGTACGGAGTCGGCGGTCCGCATCACTCATTTGCCGACCAACGTCGTTGTGCAATGCCAGAACGACCGGTCGCAGCACAAAAATAAGGCGACTGCGATGAAACAGTTGAAGGCAAAGCTTTACGAACTGGAGATGCAAAAAAAGAATGCGGCCGCGCAGGAACTCGAGGCTGGAAAATCGGATATCGGCTGGGGCAGCCAGATTCGTTCCTATGTCCTCGATAAGTCGCGAATAAAGGATTTGCGAACCTCCGTGGAAACAGGAAACACTCAGGCCGTTCTTGACGGCGATCTCGACCCGTTCATTGAAGCGAGTTTGAAACAGGGACTCTAACCCGCATATCTCATCAAGGCACAAAACAGATGACAGAAGAAAACGAACATGAACTGATCGCCGAGAGACGGCGAAAGTTACAAAAGATGCGGGAAAGAGGTCCCGTCTATCCGAACGATTTTCGCCGCGATGCGTTGGCCGAGCATTTGCACGCAATGTATGACGAGCATGACGGTGAAAAACTGAAGAACGCAAATATTGAAGTTGCCGTTGCCGGTCGCATGATGGCAAAACGCGTCATGGGTAAGGTCTCTTTTGCCAAGCTGCAGGACCGAAGTGGCCAGATCCAGATATTTCTGGCGCGTGACGAATTGCCGGATGGCGTCTACCAGGATTTCAAAAGCTGGGATGTTGGCGACATAGTCGCGACCCGTGGACACCTGTTCAGGACCAAGACCGGCGAACTCAGCGTGCGGGCGACCGAGTGCCTTGTACTCAGCAAATGTTTACGTCCGTTGCCAGAGAAATTTCATGGTCTGCAGGATCAGGAGACACGTTACCGTCAGCGCTATCTCGACCTCGTAATGAACCCTGGGTCCCGGCAGGTCTTCCAGACCCGCACGATGATCGTTTCCCATATTCGCAATTTTCTCGACAGCCTGGGTTTTATGGAGGTTGAGACACCGATGATGCAATCGATCCCCGGTGGTGCGGTCGCCCGTCCGTTTGTCACCCATCACAATGCACTCGATATGGAGCTGTATCTTCGGATCGCACCGGAGCTATACCTGAAAAGGCTGGTCGTAGGCGGCTTTGAACGGGTATACGAGGTCAATCGCAATTTCCGCAACGAAGGGCTATCGACGCAGCACAACCCTGAATTTACGATGCTCGAACTGTATCAGGCCTACGCCGATTGCGAAGACATCATGGCGCTGACCGAGACGCTGATACACAGTCTCGCCGATGCCCTGCATGGCAAGGAGGAGATCAGCTTCCAGGGCGAGACCATCGAGATCGGCAAGCCGTTCCAGCGAATTACCGTGGAGCAGGCTGTTATCGGAGAGAATCCGATGCTGGAATCGAAAACCCGCGACCGTGATGCCCTGGCGGCACGCTGCATGGAGCTGGGCCTAACCGTTGACGACGGAGCCGGCCCCGGCAAACTGTTGTTTGAAATTTTCGACAAGACCGCTGAAGACAAACTGCGACAGCCCACTTTTGTGACGTCATATCCCGCAGAAGTTTCGCCATTGTCACGCAGCGACGATGACGACGCATTCCTTACAGACCGTTTCGAGCTTTTTATTGCCGGTCGTGAAATCGCCAACGGCTTTTCCGAACTCAACGATCCGGAGGAGCAGGCGGCGAGATTCAAGGCGCAGGTTGCGCTCAAAGAGGCCGGCGACCACGAGGCGATGTTCTATGACGATGACTACATACGCGCGCTGGAGGTTGGCATGCCGCCGGCGGGTGGTCTTGGCGTCGGCATCGACAGGCTGGTCATGCTATTGACGGATTCCGCGTCGATTCGCGATGTCGTGCTGTTTCCGCAAATGCGCCCGGAACGGCCGCGCTAACTTCCGACAGCATAAGGAAGATCGAGGAAGGCCAGCGGCGTGTCGCCGTTGTATAGATCCGCCTGTCGTTGATCGAGACGGACGACTGCCAGGTATTCCCAGGCAAGCTGGCCGTCACCGGGTGATTTCTGACGATTCAATATTTCACCGACCTTGCTGCCGTTAGCAAGACAGACCTCGCCGCCGGTGATTTCCGTATCGCTTGCCAGGCGGCACAGGCGTCGCTTTATTTTTCCCAGGTTTTGCGTACGGGCGATAATTTCCTGGCCCGTGTAACAGCCTTTACTAAAACTTATAGCGCCGATCAGGTCCAGGTTCAGCATTTGCGCGGTATAGGTTCCCTGGCTGGCGGCAGTCACTTGCGGTATACCGTCGCGGATATCTGCCAGCTGCCATGCCGCCTCCGACTCCTCGGTCAGGGCATCATTCAGGGTCTGCCAGTCCGCGCTGCCACGCGGCCCGCAGGCAAGAATCCGCTGCCTGCCGTATCCGGCGAGCAGCAGTCCGCCGGCGGTGCGGGTCACGTTTCCGAGTCGGGGAATCGCCAAAGACGGCAGCTCCGTCGCGAGATCCGCCCCGCCCAGACCGCACAGGTCTGCGCTGATGCTGAATTCCACGTCCGCCCTCAACACGTATCGCGACAACCGGTCGCGGATAATCTGGACAATATCAGTCGGCAGGACCAGGCTGGCCTCGTTTTCTTGCAGCATGACCAGCGCCACCGCGAGTACCCGGCCATCCGGCTGGTGATAACCGGACCACTGGCAACGACCGTCATCCAACTCATGCATATCATTGCTGAGCTGCCCTTGCAGAAAGCCAATGGTATCGGTGCCGCTAATCGACAGGATGCTGGTTCCGGGCAGATGGCTGCGCCAGCTCGAATTGATTCTCCGACTCACCGATTGCCGATCCCTGACCTGAAAACGTTAACCATATCATGTTGGTAACGACCGATTTGCAGGGTGCAAATAATATGGCTTTCTGGCAAAATCCAAGCATGTCCAGCCGCCACAAGAACAGGCCATCGAGCACTGATAATTCTAGCGTTGAGCGGGAATTACCGGTTGCCGGTGCGGAAATCGAAACACCCGGCATCGATCGGATCGATGACCCGCACGACACGAGGGCAAAAGAAATTGGTGGACGCGATGGCCTCGAACCCACACGCTACGGCGACTGGGAAAAGGCGGGGCGTTGCATCGATTTTTAGTCCGGAACAGACAGCTACGTCGGCTCGTCGAAGTTCTGCACCAAGGGGACCAGCTAATGGCGAACGACAACCGGCCACTGTCACCATTTCATCACTACAAACCCCAATTGACTTCGCTGCTCTCGTTTGCCCATCGGCTTAGCGGTATCGCGCTGTCTGTTTCAGCTGTTGGCCTGGTTTACTGGCTTCTGTTGCTGGCGGACGGTCCGCAGGCACTGGAGAGGCTGGAAATACTGGCCACTATCCCCGGGCAGATCATGCTGGCCGGCGTCACCCTTGCATTTTTCTATCATCTGAACAACGGCATTCGTCACCTTTTCTGGGACATGGGTATGGGATTTGAGTTAACCCGAACCTATCTCACCGGCTGGCTGGTCCTGATTGCGACCTTGCTGATGTGGGCTGCTTTCTGGGCCGCCGTTACCGATCTGCCTGGAGGCTTGCCGTGAGTCTGCGAACGCCGCTTGGCAAGGTCATGGGTCTGGGCTCGGCGAAGGAGGGTACCGGGCATTGGTGGATGCAACGGGTAACCGCGATCGCACTCATCGGGCTGGGCCTTTGGTTCATGATTTCCATCGCCGCTGCCGGTGATCTCGGCTATGGCAGCACAATCGCCTGGCTCGCTCGTCCGGTCAACGCCGTTTTGTTGTCATCCTTTGTGCTGACTTTGCTCTACCATTCGAAGCTCGGTGTGCAGGTCGTAATCGAGGACTATGTCAGTTCGCCTGTGTTGAAAGTTGGCGGTCTTTTGCTATCCGTTTTTGTACATCTGCTGCTGGCCATGGCCGGCGTGATTTCCATATTGCGCATCAATGCCGGAGGGCTTTCGTGAGTGCAGATTACGAATTCATTGACCATCACTACGATGTCATTGTAGTCGGGGCCGGGGGAGCAGGCCTCAGGGCAACATTCGGCCTGGTCGAACAAGGCCTGTCTGCCGCTTGCATCACCAAGGTGTTTCCGACTCGTAGCCACACCGTAGCGGCGCAAGGCGGAATAAGTGCGGCGCTCGGCAATATGGGTGAAGACGATTGGCGCTGGCACATGTATGACACGGTCAAAGGATCGGACTGGTTGGGTGACCAGGATGCCATCGAATACATGTGCAAGGAGGCGGCGGGAGCCGTTATCGAGCTTGAGCATTACGGCGTGCCATTTTCGAGAACCGAAGACGGGAGAATTTATCAGCGTCCATTTGGAGGCATGACCACGCATTTTGGCAAGGGCACGGCACAACGCACGTGCGCGGCCGCCGATCGAACGGGCCATGCGATGCTGCACACGTTGTATCAGCAGTCGTTGAAACACGACGCCGATTTTTTTATCGAGTATTTTGCGATCGACCTGATCATGGAGAATGGTGAGTGTCGTGGCGTGGTCGCCTTGTGCCTGGATGATGGGACCCTGCACCGGTTTATATCTCAGCAGACAATCCTGGCTACCGGCGGCTATGGTCGCGCCTACTTTTCCTGCACATCCGCACATACATGCACCGGCGATGGCGGTGGCATGGTATTGCGCGCCGGCCTGCCGTTGCAGGATCTGGAATTCGTCCAGTTTCACCCGACCGGTGTTTACGGTGCCGGTATGCTGATCACGGAAGGGGTACGCGGCGAGGGTGGTTACCTGACCAACTCTGAAGGTGAGCGCTTCATGGAGCGTTACGCTCCCAACGCCAAGGACCTTGCCAGCAGGGATGTGGTCAGCCGATCGATGACTATCGAGATTCGCGAAGGCAGGGGCGTCGGCCCGGAGAAGGATCACATTTATCTCCATCTTGAGCATCTGGGCCGGGAGGTGATCGAAGACCAGCTGCCCGGAATCGCCGAGACCGCAAGAGTGTTCGCCGGGGTCGATGTGACGCGTGCACCGATTCCGGTTTTGCCAACCGTGCATTACAACATGGGAGGTATACCCACCAATTTGCATGGCGAGGTGGTAACGAAATCGGGCGCTGACGCCAATACGCCGGTCCCCGGTCTGATGGCGGTCGGTGAGGCCGCCTGCGTTTCGGTACACGGGGCGAACAGGCTGGGCTCGAATTCTCTGCTCGATCTGGTCGTGTTCGGGCGGGCCGCCGCCCGGCGTTGCGATGAAACCGTGAAGCCGAAATCGCGGCACAGGCCGTTACCGGATAAATCCTGCAGCCACATAGTCGAGCGCCTGGACCGGCTACGAAACGCCAATGGCAATTCGCCGACGGCGGATATTCGCCTGAATATGCAAAAAATTATGCAAAATCATGCTGCGGTTTTTCGTACCGGCGAGAATCTACAGGAAGGGATCGAAAAACTGGAACATGTGTACCAGAGTTTTTCCGATGTTCGCGTGCATGACCGCTCGCTGATCTGGAACACCGATCTGGTTGAAACGATGGAACTGGAGAACCTGCTTTTGCAAGCCAAGGCGACGATCGAGTCGGCGGCGAACCGGCAAGAGAGCCGGGGGGCCCAGGCGCGGGAAGACTTTCCCGATCGCGACGATCAGAACTGGCTTAAACACACGCTTTGCTGGGTTGCCGGCAACGGCAAGGTCCGGCTGGATTACCGACCCGTTCAGCTCGAAACTCTGAGCGATGAAATCGAATCGATACCGCCGAAAGCGCGGGTCTATTAGCCGAGTAAACCAAAACGTAACTGACGGGGAATATTAATGGTTCAGTTGACACTTCCGGAAAATTCAAAAGTGCGCAAGGGCGAGACCCATCCGGCGCCTGATGGGGCTGGCAATGTACGCCGCTTTATAGTTTATCGTTATGACCCGGATAACGAAGACAATCCTCGTCTGGATACCTACGAAGTGGATATGGACAGCTGTGGGCCGATGGTTCTGGATGCACTGATCAAGATCAAGGATGAGACCGACCCGGCTTTGTCGTTTCGCCGCTCGTGCCGGGAGGGCATCTGCGGGTCCTGCGCGATGAATATCGATGGCACTAACGACCTTGCCTGTATGCGAGCGATAAATGATGTCAAGGGCGACATCAAGGTCTATCCGTTGCCGCATTTGCCGGTGATCAAGGACCTGATCCCGGACATGAGTAATTTCTATGCACAATATGCGTCGATAAAACCCTGGCTGCAGAGCCAAACGCCGCCACCGCCGGATCGTGAACGACTGCAGTCGAAGGAAGATCAGGAGAAGATTGATGAGCCATCGGCCTGCATTCTGTGCGCTTGCTGTTCGACAGGCTGTCCGAGTTACTGGTGGAATGATGAGCGTTTCCTCGGCCCGGCAACATTGCTGCAAGCGTACCGCTGGCTCGTCGACAGTCGTGACGAGGCCGCCGGAGAGCGGCTGGATCAACTCGAAGATCCGTTCAGGCTTTATCGCTGTCATACGATTATGAACTGCACGAATACCTGCCCGAAAGGACTCAACCCGGCACGGGCGATCGCCGAAATCAAGAAAATGATGCTCGAACGCCAGCACTGAACAGGCAACGCTCGGTATGACAGAACACGATGATGCCCGTTTGCGTTGGCGCTGCCGCCGTGGCATGAAAGAGCTGGACATTCTGCTTGAGAGATTTCTGAAATCCGGGTTCGCCGCCATGGATCGGAAGCAAAAAATTGTCTTCTCGGATTTTCTGAATCTGCCGGACCCGCAACTGGCGGACTATTTACTCAACGGCGTGATACCGGCCGATGCTGGCTGCGAAGCACTTGTCGAACAGATACTCACCTGTCGTCACGATTGAGCCGGGACCGGTTCAGCCCATAGCGACCTGGCTTGCCGTGGGTTTGCTACCGGCTATTGCCGGTTTGTTATTCAGTTCGTTGCCGGCGATTGTGAAACTGATTTCAGGGGCACTCCTGCTGACGGGGATTTGCTACGAATGGTGGCGCTGCGTTCGCGGCGCAGGCCTGCGCTCGGTCAGGCAGGTGTGTTGGGAAACTCACAGGTGGCGGTTGCAAACTCAGTCCGGCTCCTGGCAGAGCGCCAGTCTGCTGGCTGGCCGCTGTCGTTTTCTCTGGGGCGTCAAGCTGTGCTGGGAGGACGAAAATGGTGCCAAAATGAGCGCGATTTTTTTTCGTTCCCGCCGATCCGGGAGGAATTTTCGACGGTTCCGGGCACGCTTGAAACTTGAAAATATTGCGTAGCAGCAAAGAAATCGACAGACTGTCTCGTTCGTTATGTGACCATGTGCTCAAATGATTGAATTCATGCCCTTTTTGCCAGAACTTTCTACCCGGGACCGAGTCTATTTCAGTGGTTGCGCTGGTGCTCACCGGTGTCCGGGGCGAACGTCATGAGTGAGCGTCAGGTGGATCAGAGACTGGTCGTCAAGGTTCAAAAAGGCGACAAGACAGCATTCGATGTGCTGGTGCTCAAGTACCAGCACAAGGTGATCAAAGTGATCATGCGTTACGTCCGTGATCCGTCCGAGGCGATGGATGTAGCGCAGGAAGCTTTTTTGAAGGCGTATCGCGCCATCCCCAGATTTCGGGGCGACAGCGCTTTCTATACATGGCTGTACCGTATCGCGATCAATACCGCCAAGAACCACTTGGTGGCAGCGAGACGGAGGCCACTGGATTACGATCTGGACCCGCAGGATCCGGATCAATATGACATGCAGGGCCGTCTGAGTGACGGCGATACGCCCGAAGGTCTGGTGCTTAGCGAAGAAATCAAGGACACCGTCAACCGGGCGATACAGAATTTGCCGGAGGATCTTCGCACAGCGATTATTCTTCGCGAAGTGGAAGGTATGAGTTACGAGGAGATTGCGCAAACTATGGAGTGCCCGGTTGGCACGGTGCGATCGAGGATATTCAGGGCCCGGGAGGCGATCGATAAGAAGCTCAGGCCTTTGCTGGATTGAACAATGAACGAACAACGGATTGGAAAAGACATGGAAACGAAAGAATTGGCCGGCGACCACTTGTCGGCGCTGATAGATAATGAACTGGCATCCAGGGAGCAACCGCTGCTGCTTGCCCGGATATGCCAGGACCCGGTCAGCCGCGAAAAATTTGGCCGCTACTCGCTGATTGGCGACGCGATGCGAGCAGGCATAAACGATTTGCTGGCTATCGACCTGTCCGGCAGAGTGCGCGCCGAATTGGGTAATGAGGTTGCGCACCAGGGTGGTCCAGGCATCGGCAATCACAGAATTATCCGGCCATTGGTTGGGTTCGCGATTGCGGCCGGTGT
>JAPUGL010000015.1 GCA_027292775.1 Gammaproteobacteria bacterium
CGCCCTTTCCTGATCAAAGTCCACCACCACTTTCTGCACCCGTTGGCGCATGTCGGTGCGCACCTGCTTGGCCAGCGGACTTGCCCGCAGAATGGCCCTGCCCTCCTCACCCAGTCGCCGCAAGGTGTCCAGGTCTGCCTCCGCAGGTCCCGCAATCCTTACCTCAAACGGCCACGTGTCACCGGGTCCGACCGTATACTGGCGTACTCGTGTCAATGCCTGCGGATAGTTTTCCGTCACCCACGGCGTCAATTCGTCGATAAGTTCGATGACTTCCTCGTACCCCGGGGTGTTGATGATGATCTGCGCATACGAGGAGTACGGATACTCCGGGTCGACTGGCAGATAGAATCGGGGTCCGCCGGCACCCATGAAAGTGCCGGTACTGACCACGCGCGGATCGACATTCAGTTTTTCTTCAATCCGGCGCAGATCTTCGGAAACCGTCTGCATCGTCGTCCCCTGCGGGTACCAGTAGTCGATCATGAACTGGGCCCGGGTGGAATCCGGGAAGAACTGTTGCGGAATGCCGGTGAAACCGATTCCGGCCGCGACCAGCAAAATGACCATACCGAGAATTGTAATTGTTCGATATCGAATCGCACTTTCCAGAATTCGCTTGTAGTTGCGAAAGAATCCAGTGTCATAGGGGTCAAAGTTGTCTCCCGCGTCCCCCTCCGGCGGTTTGATCATGCTGATGCAAGTCATTGGCGTCATAGTCATGGCGACCAGCCAGCTAATGACCAGCGATATGCCGACCACGATGAACAGTCCGCGGCCGGACTCACCGGCGCCCGTTTTAGCTGCAAACACCGGGTAAAACGCCATGATCGCGACGATCGTCGCACCCAGCAGTGCGGTTCCCGGCGTGGCCGCGCTATCGATCGCCGCCTTTTCCGGTTTCATTCCTTTGGCAACTCGTACGCTATAGTTGTCCGCCACCACAATGGCGTTATCAACCATCATTCCCAGCGCAACCACCAGCGCCCCCAGGGAAATACGCTCCAGGTTGATACCGATAATCTTCATGACCAGGAAGGTACCGAGGATGGTCACGAGCAGTGACCAGCCGATCACCAGTCCGTTGCGCCAGCCCATGCCGACGGCCACGACGGCCAGTACGATCAGGACGGCCTCCGCAAGGTTGACCACAAATCCGTTGACGGATTCGGCCACGAGGTCCGACTGCCAGAAAAACTTCTCGACATTGATCCCGGCAGGCAGATTCAACAGCACTTCTTCGAGCCGCTTGTCGAGGTTGGCGCCAGTGACGATGATGTTTCCACCAACGACGTTTGCAGCCTGGATGCCCACAGCTTCCTTGCCACTAAAGCGCATTTTTGTAATCGCGGGCTCGAGGTATCCCTCGCGCACCGTCGCAACGTCTCTGACCCGGATCAGCTCGGTACCGCGAACCTGAGAGCCACTGCCGCCCGCCGCGGTGCCGGTCGGTGCGATGTCCTCGAGCGTCCGCGAAAACGCCGCGACACCACGACCTGCGCTCACCAGCATATCCGCAAGCGACCGTCGTATGGTCAGCGCACCTATATCTTCCGGCGTCTTAAACTCCCCCGTGATCTCGACGCGCAGCCTTTGCCCTTGCAAATTTATCGAGCCTGCGTTCACTACCATGTTCTGCAACGCCAGCGTGGCCAGCACGTCTTCCTTGGTTATTCGGAGGGCGGCGAGTTGCGCCTCGGAGATGTCGATATAGATAACTTTCGGCTGCGCGCCCCAGAGATCCACGCGCGCCACGCCCGATACGAGGCTGAGTTCCTTGCGGATGTACTTTGCGTATTCCTCCAGCTCCGCGTAATTGAAGCCGTCTCCGGTCATCGCCAGCACGAAGCCGAAGACAAAACTGAAGTCGTCTCCAACGTCCGGTTTCAACGCTCCTGGCGGCAAAAGCGGCGTGACGTCGTTGACTTTGCGACGTAATTCATCCCAGACCTGGGGCAGCCTGTCGGCCCAGTACTCTTCGCTCATATCCACCCGAATGATGGACAGGCCGGCTCGCGACTGTGAATACATCATGTCGAGCTGCGGCATTTCCTGGATCGCCTGCTCGATTCGGTCGGTGACTTCGAGCTCGACCTCAAGGGGGCTGGCACCCGGATACCCGGTGACGATGACTGCCGTTTTGACCGTGAAATCGGGATCTTCAAGCCGGCCCATGGTCATGTAGCTCAACAGGCCGCCCGCGACTATCAGGAAGATGACGAAGTTGGTCAGGGTCCTCTTGTCGAGAGCGATTTGGGTCAGGTTCATTGCGCATCCCCGGAATCAACGATTGATACTTCCTGGCCGTCAGACAGTGAGTGGGTCCCCGCAGTCACGATCCACTCGCCGGGCTCGAGCCCGCTGGTTACCAGCAATCCGGAAGTCGTCACTTCACCGACCTCGATTTGGCGCCGGCTCAAGGTATTCGTTGAACCGTCAATGACCCATACGTTGGTCACTTTGATATCGGCGCCGGCGAACGCTGCGGCCGCCGGTATGGTAATGCCGGTACGTCCCGCACTTTCCGGCAGGCGCACCTGGAAGGTCGCATCACCAGCCATGCCGGCAAGAATTTCGCCGTTTTCGGGCTGATCCATGATCAGTGTCAACGGAAAAGTACGCGTGGCCTGAGTGGCTTCGCGGCCGATTTCCTTGATACTGGCAGGAATTTCGATGCCGGGCAGGGCATCGAAAGTCACCGTAATACTGGCAACGTAATCTGCATAGCCGATACGATTCTCGGGCACGCTCACCGTCATCTCTATGCTCGTCGAATCGACCAGCCGCAAAATAGGCTGCATGGCCACGACCGTCTGAAAATTCTCCACGTAGGTTTCGGCCACCTCGCTGTTGAAAGGCGCTTTCAATTCTGTGTAGGACAGGCGGTCGCGGGCAGTCTGGACCGTGGCTTCGAGTGCAGAAACCGCACTGCGTGCCTGGTCTCGCGCTGACAGTGCAAAATCGACGGCTCGCTGGCTGGTAGCACCCGGATCTTCCCGTTGTACATTGAGCAATCTTTCGTAGTCTGCTTCGGCGCGACGAAAGCCGGCCTGAGCTGCTTGCATCTGTGATTGCGTACTATTTACTAATTGCTGAAAGTCACTTGGGTCCAGCATTGCCAGGCTTGTTCCAGTATTGACCTTGTCACCCACGGAAACCGGAAACTCCTGCAACTGGCCAGAGACGCGAAACGACAGGTTGACTTCCTGCCCGGCTCGGGCACGACCCGGTAAGCTTCCCTCGGTAAACTCGCTGGGTGCGGATATTTCCATCGCCTTGACCGGCCTCGGCGGCTTGGGCGCGGGCTCTTCCGCGCAGGCGGCGAACAGGAAAGAAGACAATAGTACTGCACCGATTGCAGTACTGGATGATATGTGCGTTGTCGGTGCTGAGTTCATTGTTTTACCCATTCTGAATTAAGACTTTTTCAATTCATTGCCCACTGATTTCAGTCGTTCAGCAGGTCGCCCCAGTTCGTACGTTGTTGCATGGTGTCCCTGGTCTCGTCGGAAATAAATTCATTGCCTTCGCGCAGTTGCCAGCCACCGCCCAGTGATCTGTACAGGCCAACCAGATTGCCGGCGAGGCGGCCGCGTGCACTAGTCAACAGGTCTTCCTGAAACATCAGTGATCGTTGGGTCAGTAACACCGGTGTGTAGTTGACAACACCATCCCGATACTGAATGAGCGCAATATCGACTGCCCGCCGGGCCGCGACAGCAGCTTCCTTCAGTAATTCAACCTCTTCCTGGGTACGTAGAAATGTTACCTGTGCATTTTCCACTTCCCTGGCCGCATTGAGCACGGCATTTTCGTAGTTGGCCAGCGTTTGTTGGAAGCGTGCATCGTTGGCACGGACCTGGTTCTTAATTCGTCCGTAATTGAAAATTTTCCAGCCGAACCTGATTCCGGCGAGGCCGTAGACACTGTCCGAATCCAGCAGGTCACCACCGCTATCGGCTGCATAGCCGATGGTCCCGCCCAGCCGAAATGCCGGATACAGATCTGCCTTGGCAATCCCTATCGTTGCACTTTGTGCAGCAGCCAGGTATTCCGCCTGGCGAATATCAGGTCTGCGCCGGAGCAGGTCCGCGGGGACGCCGACAGCGATACTTGCCTGCGTCTCGGGAATGCTTCCCATGCCGCCGATTATCGAACGCACGCCGCCGGGGCTCATGCCCACGAGCAGGCTGAGCCCGTTCTCTACCTGGCGTAGTGCCGCCTCCAGCCGGGGAATGCGCGCCTGGGTATTCTTAAGCAGTACACGTGCCTGAGCCGGGTCAAGCTCTGATGTCAGATCATTGCGAAAGCGCACCTCGGAGATTTCCAGTCCGCGTTGCTGAATGGTTTCATTACTGCGAGCCACTGCCAGCCGTTCCTCCAGGGTTCGTAGCAATATGTATGCCGACGACACTTCTCCGGTCAGGGAAACCAGCACGGCATCATAGGCTGCGGTGCGTGCCGCCAGGCTGGCATCGGCAGCTTCCACGATGCGCCGATAGCGGCCCCAGAAGTCGAGTTCCCAAATTGCGTCAAAGCCCACGCGGTAGTTTGAGAAACTGGTATCCACTCCCTGGGCAACAGCCGGTGGAAGGTTGCTCACGGGTTCTGCGTTTTCGCTGAGTCGAATGCTGCCGACACCGGCATGTATTTGTTGGACCT
>JAPUGL010000150.1 GCA_027292775.1 Gammaproteobacteria bacterium
CGGCGCCGAGAAACGCAGTGACCTCAGGCACACCGACCAGCGCATTGTTCATCATCGCGGCCACTGCACATCCAGATAGCCCAATAGATCTTCCACAGACTGAAAACGATCGTGCGGATCCTTGGCCAGCATCCTGTCCAGCAACTCCTGGAACTCGGCCAACGCTCCACTCAGTCGCGGCAGCGGCGTATTGCTGTGCTTGTAAATTACCGCCATCGGCGTATCGGCGGTGAAGGGTTTTTCACCGCTGAGCATTTCAAAAACCATCACGCCGAGGCTGTAGATATCGCTGCGCTCGTCGACCTGGCCCGCGTGACCTTGTTCCGGACTCATGTAATATGGCGTGCCAAAAATCTCACCGGAGCCGGTAATCTCCTGATCCAGCGTCATCTGCTTGGCCAGGCCGAAATCGATAAGGGCGATGGACTGGTCTTCCCACAGCATGACGTTGGCCGGCTTCAGATCGCGATGCAAAATACCGACTTCGTGTATTGCCATCAACGCGCCCGCTATCTGCCTGAGATATTCGAGCACCGCGGTAACTGGCAAGGACTGTTCCATTTTCGCGCGCAGGCTGCCTTCCTTGAAATACTCCATCGTGATATAGGCATGATCGTCGGCGACACCGAGATCGAAAATGCGAACGATGTTGGGATTCTCGATCCGTGATATCACCTCGTATTCCTGGATAAACCGATCGAAAGAACTCTGAGCCTCGGCGACATCCGGCACCAGCCTGAACACTTTCAGCACGACCGGTTTCTTTTCCTTTTCGGCCTCTGCCAAATAAACCGAGGAAATGCCTCCACTGCCCAGTTCACGGACAAATCTGTGCCCGCGAATTTTTACCGCGCCAAAACGACAGGCCTCGTCCAGTGCCTGCCGTCGGCTAAGTAGCGCCGAAGTTCTTTTGTGTTTACGGATCGCGCGCCGCAAGCTGGCGATAAACCGGTCGTGATTGATGTCCTCTTTCAACAGGTAATCTTCCGCGCCGGCCTTGACCGCTTCGGCGGCAAGCAATTCGTTTCCCCGATCGATAATGAAGATCACTGGCGGAAAATCCGGCCGGCGTTTGAAATCCCGCAGCCACTTCAGCCCGTCCTGGCCTGAGGGTGCGCGATCGAGCAGTACCGCATGGTAGTCACTCGCATCTACGCTGATGGCTGCCATGGGACCGGCAGCCGGATCGGCGGAGTTTCCAAATACCCTGACGTCGGCATCGGCCCATTCACCTTTGATATGCCGCGCCAGCACCTTGTGGTAGTGCGGGTCGTCGTCGATTATCAGTATCCTGATTGCCATCGAAAACCGGGCGGGTGGATCGAGGTCAGACTGCCTGCTGGAGATCGCTGTCTTCGCCAATGCGTTTCAACTTGGCGCCGTCGGAGCGTTCCTCTTCGAGTCTATTCAAGTATTCTTCGCTGACATCGCCAGCGACGTACTCACCCGAGAAACAGGAAGTATCGAAGTACTCGATGGCGGCGTTGTCGTAGCGGACCGCGGCGATCAGATCGGCCAGATCCTGGTAGACCAGCCAGTCCGCGCCGATGGTTGCGGCAACCTCGTGCTCGCTGCGACCGTTGGCAACCAGTTCCGCTGCAGCCGGCATATCGATACCATAGACATTCGGAAACCGCACCGGCGGCGCGGCGGATGCGAAATAGACTTTGCTGGCGCCCGCTTCCCTGGCCATCTCGATGATCTGCTGCGAGGTGGTCCCGCGAACAATCGAATCGTCCACCAACAACACGTTTTTGCCGCGAAATTCGAGATCGATCGCGTTTAGCTTCCTGCGCACAGACCGGCGCCTCATTTCCTGGCCCGGCATGATGAATGTTCGGCCGATATAGCGGTTCTTGATGAAACCCTCCCGGTACTTGACTCCCAGCGCGTGCGCGACTTGCACAGCGCTGGTGCGGCTGGTGTCCGGGATCGGTATCACGACATCGATGTCATTGTCCGGGTGTATGGTCAGAATCCGGGCGGCAAGCCGATCGCCCATTCGCAGCCGGGCCTTGTAAACTGAAATATTGTCGATAATAGAGTCCGGCCGGGCAAAATAGACGAACTCGAATATGCACGGCGCATGTCGTGCATCGGCCGCACACTGCTTGCTGTGAAGCTTGCCGCTTGTATCGATCCAAACCGCCTCGCCGGGTCCCACATCGCGCAGGATTTCGAAACCCAGTCCATCGAGCGCGACACTCTCCGATGCCAGCATATGCTCCTGACCCTTATCGGTTTGCCGCATTCCGATCACCAAGGGACGTATGCCATTGGGATCGCGAAAACCCAGGACGCCGTGACCGATAATCATCGCGACCACGGCATAGCCGCCGGAACAACGGTGGTGCAACGCGCTAACCGCGCGGAAAACATTATCGGGTTTGAGTTCGCCGTCCTGGCGCTGCAATTCATGCGCCAGCACATTCAGCACAAGTTCCGAATCGGACTGCGTATTCAGGTGACGCCGGTCCTCCTTGATCATGAGACTGGCCAGTTGCCGCGTATTCGTGAGATTGCCGTTGTGGGCCAGGCAGATTCCATGCGGACTGTTGACGTAAAACGGCTGCGCCTGGCTTGCGCTGACGCCGCCCGAGGTCGGGTAGCGCACATGGCCTATACCCATATTGCCTTTCAGTCCGAGCATGTGGCGCATCCGAAAAACATCGCGCACCAAGCCGTTGTCCTTGCGCTGGTGCAATTCGAAACCATCGCAGGTCATGATGCCCGCCGCATCCTGGCCGCGATGCTGCAAAACGGTCAGCGCATCATAAATAGATTGATTGACAGCGGATTGACCGACAATCCCGACTACACCACACATCTCAGAATTTCACCGATAATAAGACCCAAAAATTAGAAATTGATCAAATATCCACCGAATCTTCGACATAGCTTACCCCGGCATCCAGAAAATCGTGCATCCAGTCTGAAATGACGGTCCCGTACGGGACCAGCTTTGAATCGTCCCACCAGGGTTGATCCGGCATCTGCAGGATTTCCGCACCCATGATCACCAGTCCGATCAGGATAACGCCGCGGGCAAAACCGAACAACATGCCGAGACTGCGGTCGGGAACGGACAACACTGTTCTCTGGATGATCATGCTGACCAGATTTGCGATCAGCAGTGACGTAATCAGGACGCCGAGGAACAATATCACCCGACCTGCCCAGATTTTTGTCGCCAGCGATAGCTCGTTGCCTAAGTAGGGCTCCAGCGTATAAGCGTATTCCCAGGCAATCCAGATCGCGAGTAGCCAGCCGACGATGGATAGAAGCTCGCGGAAAAATCCGCGCATGACGCCCATCGCCATCGATACAAGCATTATGACGATCAGCAATAAATCGAAACCCATTTTTTACGGCCCGCGGGACTGAGGAGTGGGTATTTTAGCAGACTCGGCGTTAGTTACAGCAAGTTGACTAAGAAGGAGTTGCGGCGGTCATGGATGCGGTACGGATTTCGCCTGTTGTCCCTGTTGCTGGAGCTCCTTCGCGATGCGGTCTGCGGCTTCGCGATTGGCCAGCGGACCGATCCGCACCCGGTGCATATTGCGGCCATCGATAAGCGTCTCGCTGATAAAACTGTCATAACCCATCGATTTCAGGGTCTTGGCGAGCCTGCGCGCGTTTTCGAGACCGGAGAAACTGCCCGCCTGTACCGCCCAGCCACCAGCGTTCGCCACCTGCTGGCCACCCGGGCTGTTTGCAGTCGCAGAACCCGCATCCTGCTCCGCAGTCTTCGGCTCGCTGCGGACCGACTGCGCGACCGGCGGCTGTGCCGCGGCCCGCTTGTCATCCACCCGGATCGTGTGGGTGCGCATCGGTTGAGTGTCGGCTGCGGCCAACAAGAGCTCCTCGTTGCCCGTCATGTTATCCGGCTGCGGGCCGGACAGGAATTCGGGAATCAGCAGCGCGCCAAGAATCACCAGTACGGCGGCGCCGGTCAGGCGTTCCTTGAGTTGCTTGCTCATTAATCTATTCTAACAAGTTTGCGGCCTGTGTAGAGGTCTCGCCCTGCAGCCAGGCGAGCGCGGGACCGGCAACGCCGAATGAACCGGTAACGATGATCCGATCGCCCGCTCTGGCCTCGCGTGCCGCCACGGCACACGCTCGTTCGACCTTTGGAAGGCAGGCCACCGCTTCGCCGAGCACGCCGGCCAGGCGTTCGGCCAGAGTGTTCGCAGGCAGGCCCCGTACCCCTTCGGTGCTGACTGCGTACCAGCGGTCGATCAGCGCCGCCAGCGGTGCGAGCGCCGCTACGTCCTTGTCCTTCAGCATGCCCAGCACCAGGACATTGCGACCATCCGGGTGACCCGGTTTCCGCGCCAGGTTGCCGGCCAGGTGCTCGAACGCCGCTGCATTGTGGGCAACATCGACTATCCACTCCACATCCCCGGGAAAAACCTGGAATCGACCGCGTGGGGTTCCTTGTCGAATCGCCGTCGCCAGTGCCTCTGGCCACTGCCGTTCATCTGGAGCCGGCGAGGGCCGCAGCGACTGCAATGCTGCGATTGCACAGGCGATGTTCGAGAGTATCGGAATACTGCATACCGAAGGCAGCGGCAGATCGTCGAAACGCCAATCCGGCCCTTCGCAAAGCCACTTCCCGGTGCTTTCTCCATGCCATTGGAAGGAAAAATCCCGCTCCCTGAGCAACAGGCGGACGGTCAGGTCATTAGCCGTCTGAATCAGGCTCTCGGGTGGCTCGGGCTCACCGCAGATCGCGGGTATACCGGCGCGAAATATCCCGGCTTTTTCGCGGGCGATTTCGGCCAGGCTTTTACCCAGCCAGTCCTGGTGGTCCAGCGCCAGAGAGGTTACGACCGCGACATCGGCGTCTATGACATTGCTCGCGTCCAGACGGCCACCCAGGCCGACCTCGAGCAGGCCGATATCGACGTTTTCACGCGTGAACAGCTCGATCGCCGCCAACGCACTGAACTCAAAGTAAGTCAGGCTGATCCCGGCGCGAACCTGGTCGATCGCAAAAAAGACTTCGACCAGTTGCCGGTCGCTCACTTCCGAGCCCGCGATGCGAATCCGCTCGTTATAGCGGTTCAGATGAGGCGAACTGAATGCGCCGGGCCGGCGCCCCAACGCAAGCAAGGCCTGCTCCATAAACGAGATGCAGGACCCTTTACCATTGGTGCCCGCGACCGTTATCAGCGGCCACGGCTGCGCATCGTCAGCCAGCCTGCCCAACACCTCGCGGCAGCGCTCAAGGCCTAGGTCAATCCGATTCGGATGCAGTGTTTCCTGCCAGCACAGCCATTCAGCCAGCGAACTGTGTAGCCCGGGATGTGGTGATGGCATGCCGATGCCGGGCTGTATGGCCGCCCGTCAGGCTTCGGCTTCCGGTCTCGGCTGGCCGGAAAGCATGGAGATAATGTCGGCGATCCGATCGCGCATCTCGCGCCGGTCGACGATCTGGTCCAGCGCGCCATGATCGAGCAAAAACTCACTGCGCTGGAATCCTTCGGGCAGGGTCTCCCGGACGGTCTGCGCGATGACCCGGGGGCCCGCAAAACCGATCAAGGCGCCCGGCTCGCCTATATTGACATCGCCGAGCAAAGCCAGGCTGGCGGACACGCCGCCGGTGGTGGGATCGGTCAACACGGAAACATAGGGAATTCCGCGTTGACTCAACCTGGCAAGAGCGGCGCTGGTCTTGGACATCTGCATTAACGAAAGCAAGGCCTCCTGCATTCGCGCACCGCCGCTGGCGGAGAAACAGATCAGCGGCCGGTTGTCCTGCATCGCAATGCCGACCGCACGGACAAACTTTTCACCGACGACCGAGCCCATGGAGCCGCCAAGAAACCCGAACTCGAACGCGCAGGCTACGACCGGCATTCCTCTCAGCGTCCCTTTGAACACCAACAACGCGCTGTTTTCTCCGGTCTTCTTTTCCGCTGCCTGCAAACGATCCCGGTAACGCTTGCTGTCCTTGAAACGCAACATGTCTACCGATACCAGTTTGTTTGCGACTTCCTGATAACTGTCCGCATCGAGAAACCCATTGATTCGCTCGCGCGCGCTGATCCTCATGTGATATCCGCATTTTGGGCAGACGCTGAGGTTGCGTTCCAGTTCAGACTTGTACAGAACCGCATTACAGGACTTACAGTTCATCCACAGGCCTTCGGGTACCGATCGAGTGCGCTGATCGGTCTTTATTCTCGAGGGCATGAGTTTCTCAAACCAGCTCATCAGACATCCTCTGGGTCCGGGTCGAAGTCACAATTCCATCGTACATTAGAAACAGTTTCGCTGGCACGACATCGGCCGGCAAGCCATGGCTTTCATCGTACGCCACTCCAACAAGGTACAGGCCGGAAGGCGGCGCTTTGCTTCCCGCTGAACAACGGTCCCTCGCGGCAAGCACTTCGCCCGCCCAGGCCGGCCCGGCGTCGCCGCACCCGATGCGAATCAAGGTCCCGGCGATGTTTCTGACCATGTGGTGCAAAAAGGCGTTCGCTCGTATGCGCAGGCTGACCAGGTCGCCACGCCGTTCAATATCGATGCAGTAAACCGTACGGACCGGCGTCTTCGCCTGGCAGGCCGCGGCGCGGAACGAACTGAAGTCGTGCTCGCCCAGCAAAAATTGCGCGCCCTGGCGCATCAGCTCGACATCCAGTTCTTCCCGTATCCAACTGGTGTGCCGGCGCCACAATCCACTACGCGCGTTTCGATTGAGAATCAGATACTGGTAAGTTCTCGAGCGGGCGCTGAAACGCGCATGAAAGTCATCATCAACAGGCTCCGCCCAGTTTACGCAGATATCATCCGGCAGATTGCTGTTGGCGCCAAGCAGCCAGCTCCGCTCACTGCGTTGTGCGTTGGTTTCTATATGGGCGACCTGCGCCGTTGCGTGTACGCCGGCATCGGTCCTGCCGGCACATACAACTTTCAGCTTCTCGTCCGCCACTTTGGACAGCGCTTCCTGCAGACAGCCTTGCACGCTGCGACCATCCGACTGCACCTGCCAGCCAAGCAAATTACTGCCATCGTACTCGACGCCGAACGCCAACCGCGCCATCAGGTGCGCTCCCACCGGGCTGGTCCGCCGGTCGCAAAATTGTGCCTGGAAAAAAAATCAGGACAGGTTATCGATCAACGCTTGCGCTTCCGTTTTTTGCTGGTCGTTGCCCTCTTCCAGCACCTCATCGAGGATGCTGCGGGCGCCATCCGGATCACCCATGTCCACATAGGCTCGCGCGAGGTCGAGTTTGGTCCCGACTTCGCTCATGGTTTCGGCTTCGGACTCGGCGTCCGGCAATTTTATCGTACCGGTGAAATCCTCGTCCGAGCTGAGAGCTTCATGAATGCCGGTAACGTCGTGCATGCCGGTCGCATCGGCCGGGCTGGGGTCGGGCAAGCGCATGGTGCCGGTATGCTCCAGATCGTCATCCTCAACGGCGGCTTCCATCTCGCGTGTCATTTCCGTTGTCTGGGCAATGGTCGCGTCTTTCTCCTCGGGCTCCACAGCGACGCCTATATCCAGATCCAACTCATCCGAGATACGCGACTCGTCGTCGTCACCGAAAGCATTGGCGAACATCTGTTCTTCGTCTTCGGCATCATCATCAGATTCTTCCATCGACAGCTGTGGCATTTCCGCAGTCTTGCCCGGATCAACCGCCGGGGCCTCGGCTTCCTCGTCAAACTCGACGTTCAGCCCTTCTTCGTCCGCTTGCTGCAACGTCTTCGTCTGCATTCGCACGGTACCGTGGTCGTCGGCTTCTGCCTGGTTTTCCAGATCGACTATCTGCATCGTGCCGGTGGCTTCCAGCTCATCGCCTAAACCCAGGTCATCGATATTCAACTCGGCGGTCTGGCCGGTGGCGTCAAGATCGTCGCCTTCATCCACGGCGGCGGTGATCGCCTCATCCAGACCCTGCCCCGCATCCTCCGCCGCATCCTCGCCCAATTCTGCTGCGGCCAGGCCGCTGACATCCAGCTCGATCTCGCCTCCTTCATCCATGCCGAGCATATCGCCGGAATCATCGTCTCCAGCCTCGGCAAAAACGTCGTCCAATGCGGTCGCTTCCGGTTCCGCCGCCTGGTCACCGCCTTCGCCCATCAGCAAGTCAACATCGACCTCGCTGACCTTGGTTTCCTCGAGTTGCATATCGACAACCCCGACCGGGCCAGCGCCAGATTCGCCGGCAAATAAATGGCTGTCCGGGTCAATCTGCCGGCCCATGATGACGATCTTGTCCCACTCGCCCTCGGCCATCTGGTCCTGGTGGTCATGAAGATACTGGGCCGTCTCGGCGAACGAGTCCTTGTTGCCCCAGACGAAGAATATCTCGGCCAGTTTGTTGCGGAATTCGTTGCGGTCGGGGTCTTTTTCGAGTGCTTTCTGCACCAGGTCGGCCGCCTGATCGTAAAGGCCATAAGCCATATGAAAATCTGCCTCCGCCAGCGGATCCGCGCCTTCGAGGTTAATCTGGGTCTCGCCGCTGACCGTCTCCTCGAGATCGGCGATATCGACTTCCACGCCGGGCATGGTGGATTCGAGGTCTTCCTCGGCCTCATCCACGTCAAATGCCTCGGCCACAGCAGCCGGTTCCCCGGCCTCCTCTTCGAGCTCCTCGTCCGTGATGGTGTCGGCAAACGGATCGGTTTCGGGAGCGACGGTTTCCTCGACGAGAAAGCCGTCGTCCGGCTCCGGTTTGATCGTTTGTATCCTGGCCGTGCCGGTGTCTTCGTGTTCGTCGCCTTCATACGGCTCGTCGACAACCATCGCTGACATTAGTCCTGATTCTTCGCGACGCCGCCTGGCGAAAACCATCCCACCCATCGCCAGCACGACCACACCCAGACCGACCCACAGCCATGTGTTGCCGAGCATATCCATCACCCGGTCCATCAACGACGGGCTGCTACGCGGCCGGCTGATCACGGTCGGCACCGGTCGGGTTACCGCTGCGCTGTCTGCTGCCGTCGTATCTGCCGCCTCATCCGCTGCGGTGTCCGCCACCGTATCGGCCACTTCCGGTCCGGCTTCATCCGCGGCCATTTCATCTGCCGAAATATCCGGCTCTGCGGTCACGGGCTCTTCGTCGACCGGAATCTGGCCATCGTCAACGGCCAAATCCGCGGCAATGCCTGCCGCAGCCTGGCTTTGCAACAGGGCCAGCTCCGAGTCTTTCACCTGCAACAAGCGATCTTGCTCGTCGACTTGTGCCGACAAATCCTCGATCTGTTCACGCAGCAGAAGGTTTTCCGTGGTCTGGTCCGCCAACTCCTGTGCCAGCGCCTCATCGGCCCCCGACGCACCGGCACCACCAAGGCTGGCGCTGTCCGCCGGCACCAGTCGCAGGCGCCCGCTGTCTTCGGCGCCGCTGACATAACTCTCACCGCGCCATTCTGCCATCTGCCTGCGAACTTCATCGTTGGCGGCCGCGCGATTGATAGCGGCCATTTCCACGCTGTCAGGAATGCGCAGGATGACCCCGGCTAGCAAGAGATTGATGTTGTCGTAGAACGCCTGGGGATTGGCCCGGAACATGGCGATCATCATCTGGTTGATATCGGTGCCGGCAGGACGCATGTCACGTGCCAGTTCCCAAAGCGTATCGTTTCGTTGTACGCGGTATTCGTCAGGCCGTTCGGCGGCCGGCATCGCACTCGGCATGGCTGGCTGGCTGAAATCCGGTCTCGATTCGGGTCCTGTGACCGGCTCCGGCATGCGTACCACGGTGCCGGTTGTGCCGGTGGTCGCACGCGGTGTCGGCGCTAAAGGCGTCGGCGCAGGCTGCACCGGTTGGGCAGCGTATATCGGTGGATCGAGCAGCACTGTGTACTCTCTGAGCATGTGGCCCCGCGCCCAGTCCAACTCGATCAGCATGGTCACGAACGGCTCGGATATTGAACGGCTCGACGATACGTGTATGACGTGGCGGCCGTCCTGCTGGCGCCTGATATCCAGCTTGATCGTATTGAGAAATGAGGCCCGGTCCAGCCCGTAACGGGCGAACAGATCAGCGGAGGCCATCGATGCCTCTAGCGTCGCCAGATCTTCCTGTTCAACCGACAACAGCTCGATATCTGCATCCAGCGGTTGATTCAAAGCGGAATTCAGTGTGATTTCGCCGAGGCCCAGTCCCTGTGCCGAAAACGGTACGATCAGCAATGCCAGCCAGACCGAAAACGCAAGTTTGCGCACCATTCCTACTCCCTAGAATATCTGTCAACTAACCATACACCTGCCCGGTTGGCAACCCCCGCCAACCTAACAAGCCTCTTTAGTTTCAGCGTCTAACTATAGCTTACAAATAGGCTTTTACCAATATTTCAGCGATTTGTATGCTGTTCAAAGCAGCGCCTTTTCGGACGTTATCCGCGACTATCCACAAATTCAGTCCATGTTCGCCCACCAGGTCCTCGCGCACCCGACCGACAAAGACGACGTCCGTATTTGGCGTATCCAGCGCCGGTGTCGGGAATATCTTGTCCTGCGGTGCATCCATCAGTTTGACGCCTGGCGCGTGGCTAAGCAGCTCCCTCGCCTGGCGGGCGCTAAGCGGCTGCTCGGTCGTAATAGCGACCGCTTCCGCGTGGCCGAAAAAAACCGGCACGCGCACCGCGGTAGCGCTGACGGGAAGTTCGGGCAAACCCAACAAGCGTCGGGTCTCCCAGACGATTTTCATTTCCTCGCGGGTATAGTCGTTATCCTGAAATTCGTCAATCTGCGGCCAGACATTGAACGCGATGGCCGGATTTCCATCTTCGCGTCGGTTACCGGCAAGCAAATTCGCCGATTGCGTTGCCAACTCTTCGAGTTTTTTCCTGCCCGCGCCCGACACCGACTGGTAGGTGCTTACGCGTACACTGCGAATACCCGCCGCATCATGCAACGGCTTGAGCACTACCACGAGCTGGATGGTCGAGCAATTCGGGTTGGCAATCAGGTTTCGCTGGCGATAATTTTGTATTTCGTTCTCATTGACCTCCGGTACGATCAGGGGTACGTCATCGTCGTTACGAAAATACGAGGTGTTATCGATGACCACGCAACCTTCAGCGGCGGCTTTTTCGGCATATTTGGCGGAAACCGCCGCGCCGGCGGAAAAAAGTGCGAGATCCGTCTTCGAAAAGTCGAAATCGGACAACATCTCGACCGGTAGTTCACGACGACCGAATTCGACCGTCTTGCCGAAGGATCGCTCGCTGGCGACGGCATGAACCCTGCCCGCGGTAAATTTCCGCGCAGCCAGGATTTCCAGCATCGTCTCCCCGACCAAACCGGTTGCGCCAACCACTGCAATATTCAGGTTTTCCGTCATTTGCGACTCGATGCCTGTTATGTCTCTGCCAGGGACCCCGGTATTGGCAGGGTCTCACAGGCGACGTCCTGATTCTGCGCACGGTGTCTCAGATAATGATCCATCAACACCAACGCCAGCATCGCTTCGGCGATCGGCACGGCCCGTAACCCGACACACGGATCATGACGGCCTTTGGTAACCGCTTCCACGGCCTTCCCATGAACGTCAATGGTCTCGACCGGCAGCCGCAGGCTGGAAGTCGGTTTGAAGGCCACGCTGACCAGGATGTCCTGGCCGCTTGAAATGCCACCCAGAATACCGCCCGCGTTGTTGCGGACGAAGCCATCGGGGCGCATCGGGTCGCGATGTTCGCTGCCTTTTTGCTCGACCGATCCAAAACCGGCGCCGATTTCCACACCCTTGGCTGCGTTAATGCCCATCATCGCACCGGCGATATCGGCATCCAGCCGACTGAAAACCGGTTCCCCCAGGCCTGGTGGCACGCCGCGAGCCTCGACATTGACCCTGGCGCCAACCGAATCGCCGGATTTTCTCAGTTCATCCATAAAGGCCTCAAGCTCCGCCACGCGCGACGGGTCCGCGCAGAAAAAAGCGTTGTCATCGGCCGTAGACAGATCCACCGCCTTAAGCGGTAACGGCCCCAACTGGGCCAGGTAGCCGTGGATCTCGATGCCCAGCCTGCCTGCAAGGTATTTTCTTGCGATGGCGCCGGCCGCAACCCGAATCGCGGTTTCCCGCGCCGATGAGCGGCCGCCTCCTCGATAGTCACGAATTCCGTATTTTTGCTGATAAGTGTAGTCGGCGTGGCCGGGGCGAAAAATATGCTTGATCTTGTCGTAGTCCCGCGTCTTTTGATCAACATTGTCTATCAGCAGGCCGATCGGCGCACCGGTCGTTTTACCTTCAAAAACACCGGAAAGTATCCTCACCCGATCCGGTTCCCGCCGCTGACTGGTGTGTCGCGTTCGGCCCGGTCGGCGCCTTTCCAGGTCTCGCTGTAAATCATCTTCGGCCAACTCCAGCCCGGGCGGGCAACCATCGACCACACCGCCGATGGCCGGACCATGACTTTCGCCAAAACTGCTCAGAACAAATATTTTACCGATGCTGTTTCCCGACATTAGTTCGCTGCTCCGATTAGCTCGCAAAGTTGTTCCCGATAGAGCAGGAACACGCCTTCTCCGCCACGCGAAAATTCCAGCCAGGTAAACGGCCAGTCCGGATATTTTCGTTCAAGCCGGTCGCGACTCTCGCCGACCTCGACAAAAAGCGCACCCGCCGGATTCAACATTGCCGCCGCCTGGGCCAGAATGCGATCGACGATATCGAGGCCGCTCGGCCCCGCGGCCAGACCCACGTTCGGTTCATGTCCGTATTCCGCCGGCAAAGCGCGCACTTCATTTTCCGCGACGTATGGCGGGTTACTTACGATGATATCGTAGGTTCGCCCCGGCAGGCCTGCAAACAGGTCGCTGTGTACAAATTCGACGCGATCCGACAAGCCATGGAATGCCGCGTTTTCCCGCGCCAGGCACAGCGCATCCTCCGACATATCACTGGCGCTGACCCGCGCGTCCGGCAAAGCCAGGGCCGATGCAATCGCGATGCAACCGCTGCCGGTACCCAGGTCGAGCAGACAGCCGACCTGCCCCGGCGCAATCCATGGCTGATACGCGGTTTCGATCAGTTCGGCGATCGGCGACCGGGGAACCAGCACCCGCTCATCGACTTTGAACGGCAAACCACAGAACCAAGCCTTGCCGGTCAGGTAGGCTGCGGGTTTTCTTTCGACTACCCTGCGTTCGAAAAGCGTGCAAACTTTTTCCCGCTGCGCCTGGTCCAACTCCATGTCCGCCAGCTCGTCGGCATCTTCATGGGCCAGGCCAAGCCCGTCGAAAACAAGGCAGGCCGCCTCATCCAGCGCGTTGTCCGTGCCGTGACCGAAGTGCACGCCGGCTTCGTCCAGCTGCAAGGTCCCGAGCCTGATAAAATCCGCCACAGTTTTTGATTGCTGATTCATCTGCTGGTTTGTTCTTTTCCCGATGCCGATAGCGTGCCGCTGTGTGATAATGCGCGGCCATGCCTGCACCTGCAAAATCACCATGGATACCCTTGCTGGCGGTCGCCGCGCTGGCCGGCGGCATTATCGCCGCCCGGTTCCTGATACCGGCTGAGCAGGCCACGCTCGAACCGGTTAACGCCACTTGGTTGCGCGCGCCCAGACCGCTGCCGGAGTTTGAGCTTTTGAGCCATTCCGGACAAGCCTTTCGCAAGGAAAACCTCCGCGGCAACTGGAGTTTTTTGTTTTTCGGATTTACCCACTGCCCGGATGTTTGTCCGACCACGATGGGCACTTTGAATCGCGTCGTCGGCGGAATCGCCGACCGGGGGAAGCGCCAGCCGCGGGTGTTTTTCGTTTCAGTGGACCCGATGCGCGACAGCGCAGACAAGCTTGCCGCCTACGTGCCGTATTTTAATCCTGAGTTCGTTGGCCTCACCGGTGAACTCGCGAGCATCCAGAATCTGACTCGCGATCTTGGTGTTGCGGTCATTTATACACCCACAGAGCAAACCGTGGCCGGCCACGAGGACGAACAAAACTATTCGGTCGATCATACTACGGCGCTGTTCCTGATCGACCCCGATGGACGGCTGAGCGGGATCTTCAGCGCGCCGCATATTACGGAACAAATCATTGACGACTATCTCATTATCATCGGCCAGACTTAGCCCTCATATTTCACCATGGCGGCGGCAGCCGGGTGTCAAAAGAGGATCTCGCGCCGCCGCCAAATTATTATTTCTCCTGCCGTTGCTGTGTGCCTGCACGCGATCGGCTGCCATTGAAACCAGCGAAGCATGGATCCGGGAGGCGCCGCCGGGCGCGGAGAGACTTGCCGCCTACCTGGTGATCAAGAACAACCTGTCTTCGGCGATCACGCTGACCGGAGCCAGTAGCGATTCATTCGCAACGGTGCAGATTCATCGGACAACGATGCGCGACGGCGTGGCCAGGATGAGGATGATCGGCGAACTGGCGATTGGACCGGACCAGTCGCAATCGCTGAGCCCGGGTGGAACGCATCTGATGCTGATCAACCCGAAAGAAGACTTTGTGGCGGGAGACATTGTCTGCCTGGTCTTGCACTTCGCCGGCCAGCCGGACCTGGTGCTTGGCGTTCCGGTCAAAGCCGGCCGATGAACAAGGCAGGCGCCACCCTATTCGTGATGCTGCAGTACTTGCTGCCAAAACGGCTGATCTCATGGTTTGTTTTCCGGCTGACGCGGGTTCGCGTGCGCTGGTTCAAGAACCTTTGCATCCGGGTGTTCTGTCGTCTTTATCCGATCCGCATGGACGAGGCGCTGAAACCAGACATCGGCGACTTCGCCAGTTTTAATGAATTTTTTACCCGTGAACTGAGACCCGGCATTCGCTCCCTCGGTGGTCCGGCCGCAAGAATCCTGTGCCCGGCGGACGGAACCGTAAGCCAGGCCGGGCAGATCGATGGCCAGCGGGTGTTGCAAGCGAAAGACAGGTCATACAGCCTGGCGGCATTGCTTGGCGACGCGGAGTTGGCCACGATCTTTCATGGCGGCAGCTTCGCGACCATTTACCTCGCGCCGTTCAACTATCACCGGGTGCATATGCCGATCGATGGCATGTTGTTATCCATGCGCTACCTCCCCGGAACTTTATTTAGCGTCAACTCGGCGACTGTTAATGGCGTCGACAGTCTGTTCGCGCGCAACGAGCGAATAGTCTGCGAATTTGCCACCGACGTCGGGCGGATGGTTCAAATACTGGTGGGCGCGTTCAACGTCGGTTCGATGGCGACGGTCTGGGCGGGCGATGTTACACCCCGACAAGAGCGCAACATTGACTACCGGCGCTATGACGATGAACAAGTGCGACTGGCGAGGGGCGATGAAATGGGCCGATTCAACATGGGCTCTACCGTGATCGTCATGTTTGGCCAGGGCGCCGTCAGCCTGGACCTCGCAATGGCGCCCGGTCAGTCCGTCGAACTCGGACAGACGCTTGCGCTTGGCGGCGCGCAAGCAAGACCTGGGGCCAACTGATGGACGAGGACTGGCGGCCCGGCATCGGCAACCAAACGCTCAGACTGCGCGCCGCGATGCTGGCGCGGGCAAGGGAATTCTTCGCCGCGCGTGCGCTGCTGGAGGTCGAGACGCCGGTCATCGGCGTCGCGACGGTCAGCGACCTGCACATCGACAGCCTGGCCACGCGCCTGGCGGGCCGCGAGCCCGATTTTTATCTGCAGACCTCGCCCGAGTACCACATGAAAAGGCTGCTGGCTGCCGGCAGCGGCGATATCTACCAGGTTTGCCGCGTGTTTCGCGACGGCGAGGCCGGCCGCCGCCACAACCCGGAATTCACGATGATCGAGTGGTACCGCCTCGCGATGCCTTACCTGGACCTGGCCGGCGAAGTCTGTGAACTGCTGGCCGTCCTGCTCGATGAGCCCGCCCTGGCCGAAGCCGAGTATGTCGAGTACGCGGCGGCGTTCGAGCGTTGCGCAGGGTTAGGCGCGGACGATCCCGCGGAACAAAAGTTGCTGGCGGCGCTCAAAGAGCAGGGCCTGGCCATACCCCGGCAGGCCAGCGTGGCCGCCTTGCAGGATTTGGTTTTTTCCACGCTGGTCGCGCCCCGGCTGGGCCACGAAAAGCCCACGGTGATCTATCGATACCCGGCGGAACAGGCTGCGCTGGCCCGGCTGTGTCCCGACGATACAAGCAAGGCGGAACGGTTCGAGGTCTTCTGCCGAGGGATGGAGCTGGCCAACGGTTTTCATGAACTGACCGACGCGGTCGAGCAGCGCCAGCGATTCTCGACCGACCTAGATCAGCGCGGGCGAGCGGAGCGGCCGGCGGTCGCCATCGACGAGCGGTTGATCGCCGCGCTGGCGAGCGGGTTGCCGGCTTGTTCCGGCGTTGCCCTGGGCTTTGACCGTGTGATCATGCTGGCGGCAGGCAGCAACGACATCGCCGAGGCGATGGCTTTCGATATCACCCGGGCGTAGTAAAGTCACGCTTATGAGCGACAAGAAAAAACTGTACTCGCGAATTCACGCACAGGCCGATGGCTTACTAACCGGCGAAACCGACCCGATCGCCAATGCCGCCAACC
>JAPUGL010000151.1 GCA_027292775.1 Gammaproteobacteria bacterium
GGAGATAGCGGGGTCGCACAACATCGCAATGGCAATAATTTACGTATTCGTCGCCAGCATGGGTGCGAGAGCGTCGTTAGCGGGGCTCGGACAGGCGCCGGCGTTCATACTCGGAGCCTTTATCTGGATCAGTATTCACGGAGCGTTTTGCCTGGCGGGCGCGTGGCTGTTTCGGGTCGATGTTCACAGTGCGGCAATTGCCTCGGCGGCGAATATTGGGGGCGCAGCGTCCGCGCCGGTCGTTGCCGCCTTTCACAGGGAAAGCCTTGTTCCGGTCGCGATACTGATGGCGCTGATCGGTTACGCGATCGGCAATTACCTGGCCTTGTTGACTGCCCGCCTCGCTTTCTGGGTCGGCGGTTGATAGCAGTCCATGAGTTGGGATCACGGACACCTGCCATTGACCGATGACAGCGACTGGGTCGCAGTGTACGAGTGTCGGTCGCTGGCTGGCTGCCAGGAACTGGCGCTGGTACTGCAGGCACTGGGTATTCGCTGCAAAATTTCCGGCGAGCCAAACCTCGCATTGTTAGTGC
This sequence comes from Gammaproteobacteria bacterium, assembly GCA_027292775.1. Taxonomy (GTDB): domain Bacteria; phylum Pseudomonadota; class Gammaproteobacteria; order Steroidobacterales; family MnTg04; genus MnTg04. The sequence continues at coordinate 537 of JAPUGL010000151.1, forward strand.
CAAGTGCAGATGTGGGCCGGGCGAACGCAGAACTTCTCGCCTACCTGAGCGAGGACCGCAATCCAGTCCCGTTACCGCCGCCGGCACCAAGGCAGTCCAGTGGCATCGCCGGTGTTGCCGGTTATGTCTCACTGCTGCTGATGTTCGCTTATTGGCAGAGCCACCAGAGTTTCGGCGTTGACTGGCTGGCCAGTGGGCGGATTGATTCCGCAGCCGTGTTGTCCGGGCAATGGTGGCGAAGCGTAACGGCCCTGACGCTGCACCTGGACCTGGCCCACCTGACTGCAAACCTGGTGTTTGGCGCAGCCTTTGGCTATTTCGCGGGACAGCTTTTTGGTACCGGGCTGGCCTGGGCCGGTATTTTGCTTGGTGGTTCTTTCGGAAATTACCTGAACGCCTGGTTGCAAGGGCCGGGCCATCGATCTATCGGCGCCTCCACCGCGATATTTGCAGCGCTGGGCTTGCTATCCGCATTCACCTGGAGGCGATGGCGAAGACCCGGCGAGAATTGGCTCAGACGCTGGTCACCGATATTTGCTGGCATCGCACTGCTTGCCTATACGGGCGCCGGTGGCGAGCGAACCGACGTTCTGGCTCACCTGACAGGATTTGTCAGCGGGTTGGCCATGGGAGTCGCCTATGGTGCTGCGGGAAAGAGGATCCTGCTGTCGGCACATGCGCAAAGGATATTGGTGATGTTGGCCTTGTTTGTTCTGGCGCTGAGCTGGCTGCTGGCGATTCAGTCGAATTTGGGGCGCCTGATCTGAACGGTGGCCGCGACCTCAGCGCTGCTGTCGGGCTGATCGTCTGCGCCGGACTGCGCCGGTGAGGATTCATCTTTTCTGAATGCGTTGGGCCCCGGCATGGCGACCGTCTTGTCGTCCCGGTCTTTGCTGGCGAGTTTGTGGAAGCGATTGCGAACATCAGCCAGCGACTTTTGTACTGCCGTCATGGCAAGTTCTTTTTTCGCCAGCTGGCCTTTGAGCTCAGCAATTTGAAGCTGCTGTTCTTTGCCGGCGACCGAGTCATCCGCTTTCAACTTATCTCCATTCAGCTTTAAAGTCTGCGTCTCATCCCGGTCATCAAGACGCGCTTTATCCATACTGCCCGATTTCTGATTGAGAATTTCCGACTGAAGGCTTTCGACTAATTTTTCCTTTTCTTCAAGTTGGGCTTTTAACTGTGAAGCCTGAGCATCACTCTTTCTGTTTTCAGAGCGCTTCCTGTTATGTTGATCTATGTCGCCTTGTAACTCTTCGATCAATACGTTTTGCGCCTTGTTACTGGCTTCCATTTCCACGCTACGTTTCGCTGCGGATTTCACCGCATTCTCCAGCTTATCCATGTCGCTGCGTTGATTGCCAAGTTTCACGCGCAGTTCTTCATTCTGGACCTGGAAACGGATGTCGCGAGACTGAATCGCGCTCATACTCAGCGTGTCCTCACCCGCCGATGCTTCACCGGATCGGGCTTTTGCCAAGTGGGCCTCCGTCATCCGGACCTTGACCTTCATTTCCTCAACGTTTTCCTTCAGTCCACTGATGGTGGTCCGGGACTGCGCTTTCTCCTTGAGAAAGAGATCCGTACCTTTTTTGAGTGCCCGATTATTAAACTCCAGCTGGTCGATTTTTTTCCGAAGCTCGCCGGCTTTCTCATCGGCTTCCTGAATCGCGTTCTCCATTTCGGAAAGCTTGTTTAGCTGTTCGCGGGCAAGCTTGAGTTCATCGCGAAGTTCCTTTGCTTCCTTTTCGTTTGCCTCGAACTCGCTGCTATTCGTCTCCTGATTGGCCAGCTGTTCGCGTGCCTCTTCGAGCTCACGGCGGAGTCCCTGGAATTTTTTCTCGCTTTCGGCGAATGAGTCGTGGTCTTTATCTCCCCTGTCCTGCGAAGACAGCAATTTGTCCAGTTTTCTCTCCAGCCCCTGTCTTACCGTTCGCACTTCAACCAGGTCTTTGCGAAGACGGCTGAGCTGTTCAGCCTGTGCCCGGGAAAATGTTTTCTCGGTTTCGAGTTCTGCCTTGACCGCGTCATCCACCCCGGCAAATTCAATCCCGGTGGCATCGGCCGCTTTCCTGGCTTTCCTCTCCAGCTGGGAAATTTCTCTGCTCTTCTTTTTTAGATCTTTCTGTAGTCGCGACGACTCGGCTTTCCAGTCGTCGCGATTTTCCTCGGCGGTCTTACGATCGGTTCTGTGCTTTTTCGTAGTCTTTTTCAGACCATCAATTTTCCCATTCAGGAATTCGATTTGCTCGTTGGTCGGCAGGTGTTTGATTTGGCCACGCAGTTCCCGGGTCACTGATTGCTGATCGCTGAGATCGGCCTTTAGCCCGGAGATCAGTGTTTCCCATTCCCCAAAGGTACGAGACAGGCGCGACAAGGCTTTTCTCGCTGCGCGGCGAACGTCTTCTACTGTCTTTGCCTGTTCTATCCCATCCATATTGGGCTTGTCCTTTGTCAATATCAGCCGGCGTGTGCTGCGCAACGGCTGCACCGCCCCGTCCCTGGCTGATTGATTATGACAAATATTGTCATTACCCATGGTCGCAGTGATGCGATGCTTGTCACATTTTGAGCAGTCAGTCGGCACGGAAAAAGGCTTAAGAAACAGGGTGCTTAGCCCGCATACCGCCAGAGATTGCGGATTCCGGGTGAAGACCAGCCCCGGATGTTAGAGAACCAAGCAGGGCTGCGACAGGTGCGCTAGTCGGATTTCCTGTCGGGAAGTTCTTTTATGTAGAGATCCTGCTTGGCAAACGGAATCTCGATCTTGTGTTTAATGAACTGCTTGTAGATTTGCTCGTGTAACTCGTCAAGCACACGACCGCGAAGCACCGGTTGCTCTACCCAGCCCAAAAGCTCGAATTCAAGACCCGACGGGCCGAATCGACGGAAGCGGACCCGCGCTTCCGGTTTTCGGCAAAGATCGGAGCAGTCCCGCGCGGTATCCATCAGCACTTTTCTCACCAGGTCGATGTCACAGCCGTAGGCTGCGCTGACCGCAACCCGGATGCGATGTTTCTCGTGAGGGCCGCCACTTTCATTGATAATCTTGCTGTTGCCCATTACCCCGTTAGGAATTGTTACTTCGACATCGTCCCTGGTCAACAGCCGTGTGCTACGCATGCCGATGTGCGTTACCTCGCCGCGCTCACCTGATTCTAAAATGATGAAGTCGCCGATCTTGTATGGCGCATCCGCGAGTATGGACATGCCGGCGAAAAGATTGGCCAGCGTGTCCTTGGCGGCGAAGCTCAGGGCCAGCCCGACGATTCCGGCGGAAGCCAGCCAGGCGGTGACATTAATATTCCATGCCAGCAGAATCATGTAGATTCCGATTGCGGCCAAAGCCATGACAGCCAGGTTGATCAATAAAGGCCGGGTGCGGGGCTGAACGATATTGAACGAATGCTCCTTGTTGCTCAGATAGCCGATCAGCATGCGGGCGAATTTCATAGAGAACTGTAGCCAGACAGCAATGGCGATGGTCTTGAGTATGGCCAGCGTCGCAAATGTCGGGGTGGCAGGCATTTTGAGCCACAAGGTGGCGACGCCCAGACCGATGAGAATAACCGCCAGCCGCAGCGGCCGATGCAGGATCTCGATCAGATTGTCGTCAAAAGTGTTCTTCGTACGCGCTGTCCAACGTCCGATGACCCGTGAAAGGACGCGATCGATGACCAGCGCCAGTAACCAGGAAAGCAGGACGATGGCTACGGCCTGAATCCACCGGTACGGACCCAGTACCGAAAACAATGGCAGAAGTTTGTCCGACAGGAATTCCACCAGGGGGTTTCCGCCTGGATCAGTCTGTTCCATTATCGGCCTCCATTGTGGCGGCGATGGCTGACCTGCCGCCGGGCTGGCAGCGGCGCAGCCACTCTGCCCGCTTGTGGAAAAACATCTGCAGACCGTCGATCTCGGCTTGCCGGATATCCGGATGCCATGCTTCAAAAATCAACACGATTCGTTCGCTGTCACCGCGATTCCAGGCTTCATGTTCGAAGCTGTCATCGAAGGCAAAAACCTTGCCAGCCTCCCAGTGGCGGGTTTCTTCGCCGACCCGAATGCCGCAGCCGTCGGGGATAATCAGCCCGAGGTGGACGGTCAGCCGGAAATTCATTTGCCCGTAGTGGGGAATGATGTGGCCGTCCGGCTGTAGCCGCGAGAAGAATATTTCGGGCATGTAGTCTTCGGCCTCGGGGTAAGGCAGCGATTCCATGACATCCATGGTTTTGGGACAGCGATTGTAGTTTTCGGAAATCACGCCTTTCTTGACCATGTGAAAGGATGTCCATGATTGTGAGCCAACCAGCGAAGAAAAGTCAGTACCCGAGCGGGTCTTGCTGTGGTCCGTGCCTTCCTCATTCGCAACGATATAAGGGGAAAACTCGGCCTGCTCTTCGAGCAAGGAGTCCAATTCACGACGAATGTCATCGTAGGCCGCCTCCACCCGCGGTATCCAGTCGAACTGCTCTTTGTCCAACCACGGTTGTGCCCGCATGCCTGGGATCAGTAAGAATTCGGGCCGTTGCATTGGGTGGTTGTACTCGGCTTTCTCCTCCCGATACAGGATTCGCATGGCGCGCTCAAATCTGTCGCGTTCCTTTGCCGGATATTTGCTCGCAAGTTCGTCGAGAATCTGTTGGTTCATGCGCTTGTAATGCTTGTTCAGCGTCTGCAGAGCGGTAGCAATTTCCTGACGTGCTGCCGGCGTCATTTTCGGATTGTTGGGCGCCTGATCCAGCGCCGGCTCGGTCAACACTGCGCGTTGCAAAATCTCTGCACCGGCTTCTGTCTGGCCAATAGCAGTTAACAGCATGCCGGCCTTGAGCATTGCAGAAACATTCTCGGGATCCAGGCGGGCGGTATGGGCAAAGTTGTCAGCAGCCTCCTCATTCATGCCGAGATGTTGCTGGACGAAGGCCAGCCGATATCGGTAGGCGGCCACTTCCGGCTCTGCAGCCGTCGCGGTATCCAGCAGATTTAGGCTGGAGTTATTATCACCGCGGCGAAAAGCGAGCATCGCGAGCCGGAAGCAGGCCGGGGCAAATGGCGGCTGCATCGCCGCGAGTTCTTGAAGACGCCGCTCCGCCGGTTGCTGCCTCCCTTCGCGCAGGTCTTTTTCCGCTGCCTCGAAAGCTTCTTGTACTGATTCGGCGCTCATGTTTTTTGATACGGGTCCTTGTCCCTCGCAGTGTTAGCGATCAGCAGTCTTCGTCCCTGATCAGGTCCAGGTTAAAGGTAATGCCGACCCTGGGAATGTCGTTTTGCTGCATTTCCACCCTATGCTCGAGAAAGGACGGGAACATTACGATCAAGCCGGACTGCGGCTGCACCGAAAACTCCAGATTGCTGAATATTGTTTGTCCCGTTTGCCCGCCTGGCTCATGCATGCGAAAACCGGCCTTCGGGTCGAGAAAACTGATGCGCGATGAGGTCTTGTTTGCTGAAACGTAATAGGTGCCACTTATCAGGCTATTCCGGTGCCGGTGCAATTCGTGGTGGCAACCCTTGCTGGTGATGGTTCCGAACATGGTTGTGAGATTCAGCGGTGGATTCTCGGTCGAAAATCCCATCGTCTGGGCAAAGAAACGGCCGTGGCGCAATATCTGTTCGGTTATTTCGCTAAACTCCGCGTCCTTTTGGATCTGGTTGAGGCTGAAAAACGACGTATAACCATTCCGGTATTCTTTTTTGCAGATTTCCACGCCTTCCGGATCCGAGTTCCTCAGCGTCTCGACCTTTTGCACCAGTTCCTGGTTGAATTCCCTGTCGTCGGTCAGACGATTGATATAGATGGGCACCGGGAAAACCGGGAACACCGCTTTCTTGTTGTTTTCGGGCGTAACAAATTTCGCCATGAACTTTTCCCCCGGTTGTGCCTGGCGGGTCCGGACAGGATAACCCCTGGCCGCCGCGCTGGAAAACATCGTTTTGTCAGTTTGGCCCAACGCGCCGCCGTATATTGCTGCCGCAGGCTCCACTGGCTGTGATAGGCTGCCCGCCTTTATCTGGGCGCCAACAGGCGGCTGCCAGGGGGACAAACATGAAAATCGCTCGATTTACCAGCCTGCTTTTGCCGCTGATTTTGGCTGCTTGCGGCGGGACGGGACCTGACGAAGATCAAAAGTTGGCCGCGGATGCCTCGGATGCAGGCCAAAAGGTCAGTCAGCTTAATGATTTGTACGAGGATTGTTTCGATCGCACTATGGAACTGAGCCCGATTTACGCCACTTTCATCGGTGACAACCGATACAACGACCATTTAGCAAACAACATCGGCCCGGAGCACATCGCTAAAAAATCCGCGCTGACCCGCGAGTGTCTCGAGCGTCTGCTGGTGATCGGTTCCGACGGGCTGAGCGGACAGGATTTACTCAGTTTCCAGATTTTCCAGCGCAACCAGGAAGAAAACCAGGCTGGCGAGAAATTCCCGGCCGAGCTGATGCCGCTGAACCAGTTTCGCAGCATGGCAAATTTCTTCGCGCAGATGGGATCAGGCGCCAGCCTGCACCCGTTTAAAACGGTCAAGGACTATCAGGATTACCTGGGGCGCATCGACGACTTTGTAATCTGGATGCACCAGGCGCGGGACAACATGCGGGAAGGCGTGAAACAGGGACTGGTACAGCCGCGGGTGCTGATGGAAAAAGTCGTGCCGCAACTTGCCACGCATGTCGTTGAAGATGTTGAACAGAGTTTGTTCTACCGGCCGATTCAAAATATGCCCGAATCGTTCGGCGACGAGGATAGGGAGAGCCTGACCACGGCGTATCGCGATGCGATTAAAAACAAGTTGATCCCGGTATACAGCATGATGCGTGACTTCGTTCGCGACGAATACCTGTCAGCAACCACCGAATCCGTCGGCATGAAGGACTTGCCTGGTGGCGATGAATGGTATGCGTATCGTGTAGCGACGACGACAACCACCGATCTGTCGCCACAAGCCATTCATGAGATTGGCCTCGCGGAGGTCGAACGTATCCATGGCACGATGCAAGCGGTCATGGACGAAGTCGGTTTCGAAGGCACGCTCACGGAATTTTTTGAGTTCCTGAATTCCGATCCGCAGTTTTATTTTGAAGAGCGAGATCAGCTTATCGATGGCTATCGGGCGTTACGAGAGGAAGTTCATGCAAAGGCGCTCAAGGTTTTTGATTGTCTGCCAAAGGCGGATTATGAGATTCGTGCGGTCGAGCCGTTTCGCGAAAAGACCTCTTCGGGCGGCTCCTACATGGGGGCGTCACCCGACGGATCCCGTCCCGGCGTTTTTTATGCGAATGCTTACGACCTGAAGGCGCGGCCGATATGGGCCATGCAATCGCTGTTCCTGCATGAGGCGGTTCCGGGCCACCATTTCCAGGGAGCGCTGACCCTGGAAATCGAGGACATGCCTCGTTTCAGAAAATTTGGCGGTTACACGGCCTATAGCGAAGGCTGGGGTTTGTACGCCGAGTCACTGGGCAAGGAAATAGGCATGTACGAGGATCCCTATCAGTATTTTGGGGCACTCAACGCAGAGCTGTGGCGGGCGATTCGCCTGGTTGTGGATACCGGCCTGCACTACAAGGGCTGGACCAGGCAGCAGGTGTTGGACTTCATGTATGACAACTCCGCGGTGAAAGAGGTGCGCGCGGTTGCCGAGGCCGAGCGTTATATTGCCATTCCGAGCCAGGCGCTGGCCTACAAGATCGGCCAACTCAAGATATCCGAATTACGCGCGCGCGCCGAATCAGCGTTAGGTGACCGCTTCGACATCAAGGCCTTCCACCGGCAGGTGCTGGAGGACGGTCCGCTGCCGCTGAGCGTACTCGATGCCAAGATCGATCGCTGGATCGCCAGTCTATAAACATTGACGGTTTGACAGGGCGGCGAAAGCCGCCCTTTTTTTGCCTTCCGGCCCGTGAAAAAGGTCTTGCCGATCCGTGTCACTGCCAGATTCTGCCCAGGGCCTGTGCCACTTGCGGCGACCTGTGTGCTGAACCTATGCTGCGCGATTCGGCATAAGACGGAGAGAGTAATGAAAGCACGCGTTGCCCTGCTGACCACGATGGCCTTGCTTGCCTGCCATGCAGCGATAGCCGGGCCCGGTCTGGAACAGATCATGGCGGACCCGGACTGGATCGGAAACCAGCCTGAAGGAGCCTATTGGAGCGATTCGGGTGAGGCGGTTTTTTTTCAGCAAAAGCGTCGCGGGGAGCGAATCCGTGACTGGTACCGCGTTTCGGTAGACGGTGGGGAGATCCAGGAGCCCGACGCCCGGGGCCTGACCGGCAGCTCGAATGCCAGCCGCGTTTATAACGCTGACCGGACCCGGGTCGCCTGGATTTACGAGGGCGATGTCTGGACTCGTGACCTGCCGGCGGGTGAGCCACGGCAACTGACCGCGACCGCGGGCGCTGAAAGTGAACCGCTGTTTATGGCCGCGGGAGACCGGCTTGCCTATGTCAGCGACGGCGACTACCGGGTTTACGTATTCGATACCGGCCTGATCCGCCAGCTTGCCGAATTACGCCTGGAAAAGGAGCCGGAGGATGATTCGGAGTTTGATGAATTGCACGATCAGCAGATGCGGACTTACGGGACGCTCCGTGAGGACAAACGCCTCGCCGAGTCGCTGGAGAAGCACGAGGAAGAGGTGCGGCGCGCGGACGCCAGACGAACGCCTTTGCCGATCTACCTGGGCGCGGACCTGCGCGAAGTCGCTCGCAGCCTGTCGCCATCGGGCCGCCACATGATTCTGGTCGTCGAAAGCGAAAAAGACGAACCAGGGCCAAGTGGAAAAATTCCTAATTATGTGACCGAAAGCGGTTACACGACGATAAGTGATACCCGATCCAGAGTTAACCGCAACCCGTCCGCAGGTCAGGACATTTTTCTGGTCGATCTGCAAAACGGTTCATTCGAAAAGCTGGATCAAGGCGTGCTGCCGGGCATCAAAAAGGACCCACTGAGAAAAATCCGCAAGGAAGCGATCCAATGGCATATCGCCCACGGAGCCGATAAGGAGCAAGTCGAAGAAGCACTAAAGGCGCCGGATCAACGCACGTTGACGCTTGACGAGATTAGCTGGAACGCCAGCGGTAGCCAGGTCCTGCTGCAATTAGTGGCCAACGACTTCAAGGATCGTTGGATGGCTACCGTCGACTTCGAAAATTCCGCACTGGTGCCGCAGCATAGACTGACGGACCATGCCTGGATCAACTGGGCCCACAATCAGCATGGCTGGATGCCTGGCGGCAAGGCCTTCTGGTTTTTGTCCGAGGAATCTGGTTATTCGCATCTCTATCTCAAATCCATCCATCAGAAAAAACCGCGGCAGCTAACCCGTGGAGCATTCGTCGTTAACGAACCGCAAGTAGATTCCACTGGAACATATTTTTATGTGCGGGCCAACCGCACGCATCCCGGCAACTATGAGGTTTACCGCTTGCCTGCCACCGGCGGTGAACTACGACAGCTGACCACGCTCGGTGGCGTAAATAATTTCAGCTTGTCGCCGGACGGACGACGCCTGCTGATCACGCACTCATACATCGATCGCCATCCAGACCTTTTCGTTCAGGACGCCGAGGCGGGCGCCGACCCCTTGCGTCTGACCGACACAGTTTCTGAAGAATACGAGGCCATATCCTGGGTCATACCCGAGATCGTCGAGGTGCCTTCGAGCCACGTGGACCGGCCTATCTATTCAAAGCTCTACCTGCCCTCAGATTACGATCCGGCCAGGCAATACCCGGCGGTGATGTTCGTACACGGCGCCGGATACACTCAGAATGCGCACATGGGCTGGCCGTATTATTTTCGCGAGTTCATGTTTCACACTCTGCTGACGGAAAACGGTTATATCGTCCTCGACATGGATTACCGCGCATCCAAGGGTTATGGGCGTGAATGGCGAGCCGCCATCTACCGCAACATGGGGCACCCGGAACTCGAGGATTTAGCCGACGGCGTGGAATTCATTGTGAAAAACTACAACGTGGATCGTGACCGGGTCGGTATCTATGGGGGCTCGTACGGCGGCTTTATGACCTTCATGGCGCTGTTCCGCGCGCCCGATCTTTTCGCGGCAGGCGCAGCGCTCAGACCCGTCGTTGACTGGCGGCATTACAACCATAGCTATACGTCTCGGATACTCAACACGCCCGAAGTTGACCCGATGGCTTTCGAACGTAGTTCTCCGATCGGCTTCGCCGAAGGTTTACGGAAACCACTGCTGATCGCCGCAGGCATGCAGGACGACAACGTCTTTTTCCAGGATTCAGTAATGCTGGTGCAGCGTCTGATCGAACTGCAAAAGGAAGATTTTGAAATCGCGATTTATCCACTGGACCCGCACGGTTTCGTTCATGCGGATTCCTGGCTGGACGAGTACCGTCGCATATTCAAATTGATGCAGCGACATGTAAAATCGGAGTGATTCTCACACGGTCTCTATTAACCAATCGGCGCCGGTGGCCGCTTGAGCAGCCACCGGCGCCCGACGCCTTTATTTAATTACTCGCCGGCGTTTTCGAGGGTGAAAGCCACGAGCGTCCCGGCGGCCAGGCAGCCGCCTTCGAGGAACTCGCCGTAGGCGTGGATACCCATGCCGGCCTGAAGGTCTGCCAGTTCGACGCGTTCAATCGTCTGAGTATTTTCCTCAGCATCTCGAGTGATCAGCAGAATGCGTGTATCGCTGCTGGTCACGATACAACGGTCACCGACCTCGCTACTGACCAGAAGACCATCATTTTCCAGATCGATATTCAAGATGGCGCCTTTGAGGCGGTCGATAAAATCGGCCGATCGTTTGACGATTACCAGCGCCGATTTAACCAGGGCCGGTGAGTCGGCGGACAGCCTGATCACACCATCTACCAGACCCCGAAATTCCGGTCGAATTTCGCTGGCATCGAGCTCCGACCCATCGAGTGCGAAGATTCGCGTTCCTTCCTGCAGCTGAACCTGGACCGCCGATCCAGGAGTGAATCCCTGGTTCGGGCCGAGCAGGAAACCAAACCTGCCGGTATCGGGGTCGACCGGCGTCGCCGTGATTCCACGCAAGTGCGAAAACGCGCCAGGCCCACCGAGCTCTACCGTGACTGTGTCCAGTGCGATATGCCGGCGGACATCGGCATCGTCGCCGGCGATGACGTCAACAAAAGGCGCTGGGAATCCGATTGCCGTTAGTTCCTGTCCGAGAGTCAGTTGGTCGAATCTGGCTGGATCGCCCTGCGGATCGAAGATTCCGGTGTTTTCCGATGCCCGGACCACGACGCAGTGGCCGAAATTCAGGTCGTCGTCGGTGTTATCCGCATCGGCAATCACATGTCTGGGGCAAAGCACGAAACGCTGATTGTCGCCATCGAGACGGACGATTAGTCCGTGAACGCGGGCGAGTTTGCCGAGACTCGTAAAGCGATCGATGCGTATGAATATCACCGGGCGAACGGTCACTTCACCGCTTGTCGTTACGACGGTAATCGATTTTTCCGCATCAAAGTCAAGTTCGATATGAAGCAGACCATCAGCGAGTACCTGGATCGGTTCCCTTGGGAAAAGGTCTATACGACCATCGACCGGCAATGGCGGGTTGATCCTGACGACGACATCGCCGTTCTCGTCGTACTCGATCAGTTCGAGATCGGTCAGAATCATTCGGATTCTTCCATACGGGCCTGCCGGCACATCCTCGATGGCGATAATGTCGGCGACATTTCCCAGACTCAGCAAATTAATAGTCACCGGATCCGACAAGACCTTGACCGGACCATCCGGACCAATCAACAGGATCGCGGCGATACTCGCATTCACTTCATCGAATCGAAAATCAGGGCCATCGGTCAGCGAAATGGCAACGGTTCCAATTTGTGCTGACAGAGGCGGCCGATCCGGCGAAATGGTATCGTCGGTATCACCACAAGCGGCCAACAAGGTGGCCAGTATCACACTGGCTAAGAATTTCGGTCGTAAATTATGCATGAGATCATCCTTTTTCCACGTGACCGGTTCGCTTATCAAGCTTGCGACAGCCGGCCAATTTCTGGCGAGTTTATGGATTTAACGCAGGGTTAGGCCGATAGTTGACCCTGAGTGAATAAAAAAAGAACATCTGGCGTCTGCTTAAGTTAAAAACGCTGGAATTTGAATGGGGGCGTACGCTTGCTGGATGAACTGGCGAAACTCGAAGAAACGGCAAGACGGCTCGAACCGGATCAAAAGCAACGCGCCGCGCTGAACCGTGGTGTCGAGGCGTATGCCAACCAGTTCCTGAATGCATTGCCCGGCCTGAAGACCTATGTGGCAGACGACCTGTCGGCGGCTACACAAATACCCGCCATTTCGGATAACCCGGCCAGCCTCGAAGAGGCGCTCGCCTATCTGGCATCCGCCGTCGACAAGACCGGGATCAACCCGGCTTCCGGTGGCCACATCGGCTATATACCCGGCGGCGGGATATATGCGGCCGCGCTGGGTGATTACCTGGCCGATGTCTTCAATCGTTATGCGGGCGTTTTGTTTGCAGGTCCCGGCGCTGTGCGCCTGGAAAAAAGCCTGCTGCGCTGGATGGGCTCGCTGATTGGATTTCCGGAAGGGGCGGCCGGCGATCTGACATCCGGAGGCAGTATGGCCAACCTGACCGGCATCGTTGCAGGCCGCGAGGCGCACGAGGTGAGGGCCGTTGATATTCCGCGTACCGTGGTTTATCTCAGTGCGCAGGCGCATCATTCGATAGAGAAAGCGCTGCGTGTAGCCGGACTCGGTGAATGCGTGCTGCGTTTTCTGGAGCTGGATGAGTGCTATCGGATCAGGCCGGACGCACTCGCTACGGCGGTTGAGACTGACCGGGCAGATGCATTGATTCCATGGCTGGTCGTGGCCTCGGCTGGCACCACCGATGTCGGCGCCGTGGATCCGATTGACGCGCTGGCCGATGTCTGCCAGCAACAGGACCTCTGGTTACATGTCGACGCCGCCTACGGTGGTTTCTTCGTACTTTGCGACGCGGCAAAGGAATTGCTCGGCGGCATGTCCCGCGCGGATTCGGTGGTCATGGATCCGCACAAAGGGCTGTTTCTTCCCTATGGCAGTGGCGCGGTGCTCGTGCGTGACCAGGCCGCCATGCACAGAGCTTTTGCCTACCAGGCCCACTATATGCAGGATGCCATCCAGGATGTCGCGATGATGTCGCCTGCCGACCTGTCGCCCGAGCTGAGCCGGCCGTTTCGGGGTCTGCGCCTGTGGCTGCCGCTAATGATCCACGGCCTCGCGCCGTTTCGCGCCGCACTGGACGAAAAATTGTTGCTGGCAAAATATTTCCACCAGGAAATCCAGAAAGTGCCCGGCTTTGAAGTCGGGCCTGAGCCACAGCTCAGCGTGGCAACGTATCGTTACGTGCCGAAAAAAGGCGATGCCGATCAATTCAACAAACTATTGATCGACGAATTGCAAAAAGACGGCCGTGTTTTCGTTTCCTCGACCCGCGTTAATGACCGGTTTGTCCTGCGCGCTGCGATACTGAATTTCCGCACTCACCGAGATACAGTTGATCTGACGATAGAGATTCTGACCGATGCGGCGTTGCGACTGGCGGGATAGGGGAATCGATGACAGGACGATACCCATCATTAAAAATAATCGGCTTGCTTGTGCTTGCCGGTTTCCTGTCCGCTTGTTCAGCTCGACCTGATTATCATGGCACGGTGCCGGAGGAGGCCCGGCAAAATCCGGAGGAAAACCTCGAGGTGGTCCGTGTCTGGGATCAATTGGAAGTTGTCAGTGCATCGCTATCTGACGACATCTTGATTCTTGCCCTGACTGTGGATGGCAGGCCTTTTCGCGGTCAGGTTCCCCGCTCCGCGCAGTTCGATATCAATATTCAGACCGATTGGCTACCGGTGTTTTTTATCGAGGAAATTAATCGAGGGAGAGTTGACGAACGAAATAAAGGCGACACCGACATTCCCGTGTTCGACGAGGTTCAGTGGCAGGAGATCTCGCGGCGAGTTGTTGAATCGTTTACGCCCACGCAGCCACTGCAGGGTGTCGTGATTAATTCACGCGATTTGGCAATATTTGCATATCGTAACCCGGATGGCGGCATCGTCACCGAAGGCGATCGCTCGAAATGGCCGACCGAAATTCCATTGACCGACGTACTGCGGCTGGAGAAACAGGCGGACACCTTGCTGGAAATCATCGGTCGCTACTTGGACGAGACCGGCGTGCAGAGTAGGCAGGCGTTGTTCAAAACCGGCGAGCTCGGGCCATACGCGAGGCCGCTTGTCATCATCGACCGCTCACAAGGCCAGATCGGATTCCTGTCGCTGGAGCCATTCACCTTTGGCAGCCAGCCGTCCAGCCTGACGGCCAGCGCGCGCTGGGCCGGCTGGCAGCTCGTGCGCAGCTATGGCATCGAACCCCTGAACCGGCCGGTCAGTTTTGTATCACGCTTGTTTTTCCTTGCACTGGACACCGTATCGGATATCACGGAGCAATTATTTATCAACACTATTTCCTATAACTCCCTGAAGAATAAGCCGATACCGCCACTCAACGACGGTCCTGGCATGGACCTTGGCGAATGGGAATCCGCTCTCGACAAGATGTTTGGGGCGAAACGCGTCAGCGGCACGGCAGAGTTCCTCGTCGATGGCGACGAGTTCTTTCCTTACTTTATCGATGCGATCAACAAGGCCGAGACGTCTATCAAGATTCGGACCTATATATTTGACCGGGATGATTTCGCTCTGGAAATTGCCGATTTGTTGAAAAAACGATCATCGGAAGTCGAGGTCAAAATTACCGTGGATGGCATCGGCAACCAGATGGCGCAAAAAAAGGATGCCGGAACAACGCCTGCCGGATACAAGGCGCCAGCCGAAATCACGCGCTATCTTAGAGACGGAACCAGCATTGAAACTCGGGTGCTGACCAATCCGTGGCTGGCCGGGGATCATGTCAAAACTTCGATTATCGATAGCGAGATCGCGTTTATCGGCGGAATGAACATCGGCAGGGAATACCGCTGGGAGTGGCATGACCTGATGCTGAAGCTGACCGGCCCCGTGGTTGACCTCATCGAGTACGATTTCGATGGCAAATGGAAGCACTCGTCTGCACTCGGAGATGTTGCGCTGGTCGGGCATTGGATGCGGGGAAAACGCGAACTGTCTGAGCCTAAGGAGTTCGAGATGCGCATGCTGCGCACCAAGCCCGCACGATCGGAGATTTACCATGCCCAGCGCAAGGCGATACGCAGGGCGCAGAAATATATCTATATCGAGAATGCCTATTTCTCCAGTTCGAGCATTCTCTACGAACTGGTGAAAGCGCGATTGCGCGGTGTCGATGTCAGGGTCATCATTCCGATGGAAGGCAATCACGGAATCATGAACCTAGCCAACGTCGTGTCTGCCAACACCTTGTTAAAATATGGTGCGCGCGTCTATGTTTACCCTGGCATGTCGCATGTCAAGGCGGCAATTTATGACGGCTGGCTATGCGTCGGTTCAGCCAACATGGATAAAATGAGTTTCCGGGTTCAGCGCGAGATGAACATCGCCAGCTCGGATCCGGAGTTTGCAAGGCTGACCATCGAAAAAGTATTCGAGAGAGATTTCGCAGCAGCGGAGGAGCTGACCAGTCCTCTGCCCGAAGACTGGAAAAACACGCTGGCCAGGATTGTCGCCAGCCAACTCTAGTAGCTCATGAAGCGGCGATAGCAGAAAAAACAAAAAATGGTGCGAAAAAAACAACCTGCCTGGGCCGCATTACCGGATCGTGAACTGCTCGACCTGCGTTTTCGCG
>JAPUGL010000152.1 GCA_027292775.1 Gammaproteobacteria bacterium
TGACAATGCCATCAATCCGGCGGCCGGCTGGCCATCGACCAGGCCGGGTTTTACCATGTTGACCAGCACCAGGCCGACGATGATCGCCAGTGATGTGCTAAGGATATAGAACATCATGGTCCGCCCACCCAGGCGGCCCAGATTGCCACCGCTGCCGATGCCGGCGACGCCAACAATGATCGAAGAGGCGATCAGCGGTACGATCAGCATTTTTAGCGCGTTGAGAAAAATCGTGCCGAGAAATCCAAAGACCGAATAGAAAGTGACGCCGAACAATGCCGCGTCGGTTCCGGTCAGGGTCCCGATGATGCCTGCCAGCACGAGGGCGATAAGAATTTGCCAATGCAGTTTGAGTTTGGTCATTTTCTTGCCGCCGTTATTGTTGTTTATGAAAGTTCGCGCGGGTGTCTATGGCACGACCGGTGGAATCAAAATGTCGTCAAAAGTCCTCTTGTTGATTCTCACATCGCCGGTCGCACGTAATTGTGCCACGAAAGCGGTCAATTCGGCATTACCGAACTGGGCGGCCATGCCCTGCTCGGCCTGGTTCCACTCGTCGATGGTCAGCGAAGCCGGGTGTCCGGGTGTCACCGAGCTCACCGAGAAAATAGTGTAGTCGCCGGTGGCCGTGGAGACGCCACCGACCGACGGCCTGCCTATCGCAGGTCTTGGCGCCGAGAAAATCGCTTCCAGCAACACGCGCGCCATGTTAACCGTACTGCGGGTGACTTTCTTTGGCGCGGTATAAGCCGCGTTGTTGTCCGCCGCCAGTTTTTGCAAATTCGCGCCGGACTTAACGGCGGTTTCGATACTGTTGCCGGCCGAGCGTGCGAGCACGCGTGTCTGATCGGTCACCAGGAATGTAACAATCTGCTCGCGGACTTCTTCCAACGGGCGGGTTTCGGCCCGCTGGTAGGAATTTACCCGCAGCACGATCGCCCGACCATCCTCGATCTCGAGCAGATCGCTGTTGTGGCCATCGATAAGGACTTCCGGACTAAACACTGCGCCGATAATCCGTTCGTCGCTGCCTAACTCGCCGCCGCCGGTACGCGTGAATCCACTGACGCTTTTCAATTCCAGCCCCAGCGATTCAGCGACGCCTTGCAACTCGTCGTACGCTGCGAACGATTCGTCACCCAGAGTCTGGGCGGCTTCGTAATACAAATCCTCGGCGAGTTGTTCACGGTAGTCGACCTCGATATCGGCCCGCACTTCCGCGAAATCCCGCACATCGGCTGCCTTTATTTCATTTAGGAGAATAACGTGATAGCCGAAACGGGTTTTGACCGGCCCGGAGACCTCGCCGACTTGCATCTCAAACATTGTATCGGCGAACGGCCCGACGAAATCTTCGCGCACGGCCCAGCCCAGATCACCACCTTCGGCACTGGTACCGCCATCGTCGGAGTATTCTGTTACCAGGGTCGCAAAATCCTCGCCGGCGCGCACACGCTCGAGGGCCTCGTTTGCCCTGGCTTCGGCCGCCGCGTCATCTCTGCTATCGCCTGCCGCAACCAGGATATGCCGACCGCGTCTTTGCTCCTCGGTCTGGTAGCTGGCCGCTACCGTGTCGTAAAAATCGAGCAGGGCCTGTTCGTCCACTTCGACATCAGCAGAAAAATCGCTGACCCGGATCTCCAGGTACTCGATGCTGGCAAACTCCTCGGTCATGAAACGTTGCGCATTAAGATCGTAATAACTGGTGATTTCTTCGTCGGTTGGCGACACCAGATCCGCGAACGCACTGGCGTCGATCCTGAGCACGGAGACTTCCCTCTCCTCTCCCTGCAGTTCCAGGAAACGTCGCATTTCGCTGGCTGTAACAAAGGAACTGTTAACCAAGCCCTGCTGCATTTGCAGCACTTCCAGCTGACTTCTTTGATCACGCTCGAAACGGGTTTTTGAAATCCCTTGCGATCGCAGGCCCGCCAGATAGCTATCTAATGAGAATTCCCCGCCAATTTGAAAATATGGCATGGCCCGAATGTAATTGCTGAGCATCGCATCAGATACTCGATAGCCATTGCCGCTGACCCTGCTCCTGATCAGAGCGTTGTTGATATAACGATCCAGGACGCTGCTGCGTATTTGTTCCAGCATCACCGGCGAAATATCGTCCTGGTAAAGCGCCTCCAATTGGTTGATCCGATCCTGCGCCTCGCGCCTGACATCGTTCGCCGGGATTTCGATGTCATTAACCCGGGCCGCCCAGGTCGCACCCACTGCAAGCGGATCGACTCCCCAAAAAGTAAATGCCAGCGCAATGATGAAGAACATGATACCGGCAACCCAGCCGGTCAACTTATCTCTGATTAATTGCAACATACGTGAAGGTCTTCTTTCATCAAAAACAGGAGTCCGAAAGACTCCTTAGCTCAAAAAAAAGGGCACCTGAATCGGCGCCCCTGCATTAATGGCGGAGTGGACGGGACTCGAACCCGCGACCACCGGCGTGACAGGCCGGTATTCTAACCAACTGAACTACCACTCCGCAGCTGGTGGGTGCTGAGGGGCTCGAACCCCCGACATTCGCCGTGTAAAGGCGACGC
>JAPUGL010000153.1 GCA_027292775.1 Gammaproteobacteria bacterium
GGATAGCCAGCTCGCATTGATGAACGGTTGTGCCGGGTCGATCTCCCACGGGTGGGTATAAAACACAAAAGGCTCTGATTTCCGCAGGTTGAGATGCCGCAGGGCAGCCCGGCTCAGCGCATACGGATAAATCCGGAAATAGCCGCCGCCGCTGACCGGCATCCGCCAGCCAAGAATATCCACGGTAGTCATCGGGAATTCGTTGATGGTCGCACCAGACTGGCAACGAAAAGTAAACGGCCGCGTGGGTGCGCCGGGAATGCCATAGCGGTCGTGGCGTACCGGGTAAATGCTCGAGTCGAAAGTAAAACCCAGTTCGGCCAGCGCATCCAGCGCCCACAATGACTCCCGGGTAATCGAAAAACTGGCGCCGCGATAGCCGTTGACCGCAGTACCGCAAATATCCTCGAGCAGTGACTTGGCCCGGTGCGCTTCCTCGGTGAACTGTTTTTTGGACTGACGGTAAATCAGTTTGTGGCTGTAGCCATGGCAGGCGATTTCGTGTCCCTGTGCCGCGATCTCGGATACCAGCCCCGGGTAGCGCTCCGCCACCCAGCCGAGTACGAAGAAGGTCCCTTTTACATCGGCCTCGGCCAGGACCTCCATCATCGCCCGGGTATTGGCTTCGACGCGCGATGGAAACGAATCCCAGTCGCGTCTCGCGATTACCCGGCTATACGCCGAGACATGAAAATAATCCTCGACATCCACGCTGAACGCGTTGCAGATCGGATTTTTTCTGGCGACAGCGCTCATTTCGCTCCGGATCTGAACAACAGGCTCAGGCTGGCCCGTTTTTCTGTGTAATCGAACAATGCGTCGCTACTGTCGCGCTCAATGCGCTGAACTGTGAAATTCAGGCCGAGCGCGCGGCTGATATCCCAGCGTAGGCGAAAACCAAAAATCGAGTCGTCATCGCTGCGCGCAGTGTTGGCGTAGTCGCGATAGGACAGCCTGGTAAACAACGCGGCATTCAGGCTCCGCGTCAGGTCGCGTGCCAGGTCCAGCCTGAAACCGGTGCGGTCGCGGTCGAGATTGGTAAGCGACTCGTAGTTTTCCTTTTCGTAAAAGGCGTCAACTGAAAATCTCGTGCGCGGCTTATTGAATGTGTAGCCAATAGAAACTGTATCCAGCTGGAACGGGTCGCTGACGGTCTGGATATCCTGCGTATTGGCACGCCTACTGTCTATGCTTTGGATGAATCGAAAAATATCGCCGGCGTCGGAAAATCGCGTGCCGAAGTGGAAGGAAAAAGTGGACTGGGCAGAAATCTGCCGGCTCCAGTCCAGCTCCGCAAGCAGACCATCGCCTTTGTTGCCGGCACGCTCGACCTGGTTCCAGCCCAAATTCAGTGAAAGCTGGCTGCGAGCCGCTGTTGTTTGCAATCGAAGATAGGCGCTTTGCTTGTCAACGGGCGCGTTTGGCGGCGCGTCGTCATACTCGATCCGGTCGCCTTCGACAAGCAATGACAAGGACCGGTTGTTGGACAGCTCACGCTCGAGGCCGATTGAACCGCCAAAGCGTTGATTGTCCAGCGGCCGTTTCTCGTATTGCACATCTGAAAAGTTGCCATCGAGCTTGAAGCGTGTGCGCGCACCCAGCGGCAGGCTCAGCCTCGGGCCGGTCGTAAAATAATTCATATTCTCGCGGTTGTCAGGAGTTTCGGTCTGGAACGGATTGATTACCACCTGGCCAAAATTTTCCCCAAAAAACCAGGAAAATTTCTGTTCGTGGAGACGGATCAGCGCGCTGGCGGTAATCAAGCCCAGGGTTTCGTCATCAAAGGTACTCCCCGGGAAAGTGGCGAACAACAGACCGGTGTGCGCGATCAGGTCCAGCCGCCGGCTTTCTTCTTCCAGGTTCAGCGTAAAACCCGCGGTCGTGACCACGCCGTCGATATCGCGGCTCGCATCCACCCGCGTGACGTTGTTCGAGTAATCGGCGACCACTTCCACTTCGAAATCGGTGTCGAGAGCCAGCAGCGGCTGTGTCAGGAGCAAGCCTGTCAAGAACAGAAGCGCAATTGGCCGCAAAACAAGTCTGCAAGAATTGGCGATCGTATTGTTTTTATTCATTGTCATTTTCCTGCCGGCGGCTGCCGTATCCATAAGAGCCGCCGTAATATCCGCCGTCTGCAGAGTGCCGTGCCTGGTTGAGAATCAGGTTCACCGCCTTGCCCTCGTCTATCGTGTCCACGGCCTCGAGTACCGCCTGTTGCGGCGTCATTCCCGCAAGTACGACAACGACCACCTGGCCGACCAGCCGGGTCAGCACGCGGGCCTCGCTGGTCAACAGCACCGGCGGCGAATCGAAAACCACGATGCGTTGCGGGTCTTCTTTACCGAGCGCCCGCATCAGTTCTTCCATGCGGTTGCTGGCCAACAGTTCGGTGGCGTAAGTGCGGGCCTTCCCGGCCGGTAGCAAAGACAAGCCAGGCACACTGGTCGGCACCACGAAATCCCGGTGATCGACCGGCCGGTCGCTGTCAAGCAGATCGAGCAACCCCGGTTCGGCGTCGGCGCCAAACAGTTTCGAGATATGCGGTTTTGCGACATCTGCATCGACCAGCAATACCTTATGGTCCCGTTCGTGCGCCAGGCTCAGCGCCAGATTGATGCAGGTAAACGATTTTCCCTCGCCCGACAGCGCTGAGGTAATCAGGACAAGGTGGCCATCGGGTATCCGGGTCGCCCGCTTGCCGAAGGCATGGGCAAGCAATGGCCGCTTGATGTTGCGGTACTGGTCCACCAGTTGCCGCTCGTCATCTTCGGGAGCGAGGAAACCCGCCGCCCGCAAGGCGTCGCTATCGACCTGCACGATACGGTGTCTGCCGGTGCTCTCGACACGCTCGGCCCCTGCGCCAATCCCGGCCGGCATCTCGTATTCACCGGTGTCATCGGCATCCGGCTGCAAGACGACCTCGGCGACCGTGTCATCAATCTTGCGTTCGACCGGCGCTTTCTTCGGACTTTTCTTGTTTTCCAGATGTTTGACGGCGTCTTCGATAATGGTCATAGCGCTACCACCCTCCTGATCGCCACTCCCGCTTCCACGCCGAGTTGCTCGAAAACCAGGACCAGGATCAACGCAACAACAATCATTACCGCCGCCAGAACGAATGAACCCGCTTCCAGACGTCTCTGCGTGCGGTGGCGTGACAGCCAGGTCATGCTGACGGCTCCCAGCACCGGCAGCCCAGTCACCCGGCGCAGCTCGCGCTGGCTGGTGAATACCGGCCGCATCTGGTGCAACAGCCAGGCGATACCGGCGCCGACCATCAGCGCGCCGATCAATAAACTCAAAAGCAGCCTGCTGCGGTCGGGGGCCACTGGTTCGATGCCGACGATCGGTGGATCGATGACCTGGAAGGTCACGCCGTCCCAGCCAATGCGGTTGCGGCGCAGCCGTTCCTGTTCGAGGCGTTGCCGCAATTCGGCATAGACGGTGCGCACCTGGTCGTAATCGCGGGTCAGTTCGGCCAGCTTGGCTTCGATCTCCGGGATAACGTCCACCTTTGTCTGCAGGTCGGCGATATTTTTGCGGCCCTGGGCGATCTGTCCACGCACGGCGGCAATTTCAATATTGATATCGTTCAGCGAAATCTGGATTTGCTGGTAAACCGGGTTGCTGGCCAGTACCGCGCTTCTCTCATCGGCGCCAAGCGCTTCGAGTTCCAGTCGGTCCCTGTCTCGTCGCTCGTAGAGTTGATTCAGTTGTGCCTTGGTCGCCACCACGTCCGGGTGTATTTCGGTGTAGCGCAGCAGCATGACCTGCAAGGATTGCTCCAGCAACTGGATGCGTGAATCGTTATCGCTTACCGGCGCAAGCTCGCTGTCCTCGGGCAGATTCGGGTTCTGCCGGTCGAGCTGGCCAGCCAGCGCCCGGCGCCGGGCGTCGAGAATACTCAGTTGCGCCTCAAGGTTTTGCAGCTCGTCCAGTTCAATTTGCAGGCGCTGGAAATAGCCGCCGCGCTCGCCCGGAAGAAGGCCGACGTTTTCGCGTTTGAAATCCGCAATCGCCAGTTCATGCGCGCGCAATCGAGTCTGGTAGGTGGCGATTTCCTTTTTCAGAAAGCGCACGGTTTCATCCGAGCCTTCGGCGCGACCGGAAATCACGTCTTCCTTGAAGGTATTGAGCAGGTTCGCGACGACCGCGAGGCTCTTGTCGCGCTCGACATCGCGATAGGTAATCCGGTAAATACCGTCATCGCTGCCCCGCCGTGTGCTGGTGCTCCGGATCTTGATCGTCCGCTGCAGTTTCTCCAGCAGTTGTTCCTGCTCGAGGGGGTTGGTTGCACGTAAATCGAGATCGGTCTCGCGTGCCACGCGGCTGAGCACCGGCCCGCTGAGCATGGCCTGGCGCACCAGCGCGATTTG
>JAPUGL010000154.1 GCA_027292775.1 Gammaproteobacteria bacterium
TGATCGCGATCTCCGAGTTCGATCAGGTCTGGATGAACAAAAACCAGGTCGAGCTGGCGCAAATCAGGTCCATGGTAGAATCCGCTGTTGCCGAGATACCGGAAAGCAGTGTGATCATCATTGCCGACGAAAAGGCCTCGAGCGGTATATTGATTGATTTGATGGATCAGGTTCGGCTTGGCGGAGTCGCCAATATCATGGTTGCCGCCGAGGAAGGGGGGAACTGAGATGCGTTATCTTTTGGCTTTAGGCGCCGGCTCGGTCATGGCACTGTTGCTGTTCCTGCTGATGAGCACGCTGATCTCGGGTGCCAAAGGATTCGAAAAAGACGAAGGCAGCGGCAAGGTCGTGGAGTTTATTCGGATACGCCAGGACGACATTACCAATATCAAACAACGGCGGAAACCGAAAGAGCCCGAGCCACCGAAAAAACCGCCACCACCTCCCAAGCTGAAGGTGTCGAGGCAGGACAAGCCGCCACCGACTCCGTTTCGAATGGAAACCCCGAACATCGATATTTCCCTCGGGGCTGGCGGCGGGCCGTATCTCGGCGCCTGGAATCCGGGCGATATAGGCTCGGATGGCGATGTGATTCCTATCGTCAGGATTAATCCGCAGTATCCACGCGATGCGTTGATGGAGGGTACCGAAGGCTTTGTAGTGATCGAGTTTACGATTCTTGAAGACGGCACGGTTTCCAATGCCAGCGTAGTCAACGCAAAACCGAGGCGAATTTTCAACCGGGCGGCGCTGCGCGCTATTTATCGCTGGAAATTCAAACCACGCATCATCGATGGTGTGCCGGTACAGCGTCGCGCGAAGCAGACAATCGAGTTCAATATGGAGCCGCTGGAATGAAAGGCGGGCGGGCTGCATACCGATGGCTGCCTGTCTTTTTGGGCGTCTACCTGCTTTTGGACAGCACGGCGCTGCTGGCCCAGCAGTATTCGTGTCCCACCGAGGAACGTAAACCTCGCCAGACCGCGATGGACGAGCGCACCTACCGGCGACTGAGTGTCGTTCATGAACTGCTGGGCAACAGCGAACTCGACCAGGCGATGCAGAAGCTGCAGGTGCTGGTGGCGAAGGGCGGTTTTACCCCTTATGAGCAGTCCCAGATCGAGCAGACATTCGGCTTCATACTCGCGCAGTTGGGCGGCAAGGATAACTACGACCGGGCTATTCCGCATTTTGAGAAAGCGATTTCCCTGGACGCACTGCCGGACGCGGCGCAAAAGGGCATGATGTATTCGTTGGCCAGCCTGTACGCGTCGCAGGGCCGGTACCAGGAAACCATCAACATGATGATGAGATGGCTGTGTATCGAGAAAGAGCCACCAGGCGCTGCGTTGATCCTTATCGGTTCTTCCTACGCGCAGATAGAAAAATATCGGGAAGCCTTGCCGTGGGTAAAAAATGCGATCGAGTCGCAACCCGAGAAACCGGTGGAAGGTTGGTATCAGCTCGAGCTGGCGATGTTTTATGAGCTTGCGCAATACCAGAATGCCGCCAATATTTTGAAAATTGTCGTTAGCTACTGGCCGGACAAGGCTCGCTATTGGGAAATGCTGGCAGGCGCCTACCAGGAACTAAGGCAGGACGGCAACGCGCTGGCCGCGATGATGCTTGCTTACCGGAAAGGCCTGCTGGAAAAGGGAGATCGCCTGCTGAACCTGGTTCGCATGAACCTGTTTCTCGAAAATCCTTATACGGCCGGTTTGATCCTGGATACGGAAATCAATCGCGGCCGCATACAGGGTACCCAGAAGAATCTGGAATTGCTGCTGGGCGCATGGACTGCCGCGCGCGAGTTTGACAAGGCGATCTCGGTTATCGACCGGCTTGGCCCGATGAGCGATAACGGCGAATTTTATTTTCAGAAAGCTCAGCTGTTCATGGAAAAGACCAACTGGCGGGAAGTTGTCAATGCCGCCGACATGGCGATCGAGAAGGGTGGTCTGAAAAACGTTTGCTCGGCCTACCTGATGAAGGGCGTTGCCAACGCGGAAATGGACCGGTATGCGGCCGCCGATACCGCGCTCAATCGTGCATCGAGGTCGAGTTGCAAGCGCAACACCCGGCAGCAGGCAGAAGGATGGAAGTCTTATGTCGCGGATCGCCGCGATGCGGCCAGAGCCAGGGCCGGACAAAGTAAAGCTCCCTAACGCCCTAGCGGTTTTCTATCAATGGTTCTCCGAGCGCGGATTGTATACTCAGGAGTGCCGCTTCTTTCAGGCGGTGCTGGCCGCCAGAGCCGGTGCCGGGTGGATCGATAGCCGCCAGTATCTCTACTTGGATTTTTCCCCAGCGTGGCCAGAAAGCTTTTGCCGGCAGTATCCAGCGTGCGCCGCGAATAATCACCGGGACGAGCGGTAATCCGCCCCTCACCGCCGCCACAAACGCACCGCTGTGGAAGGGCAGCAGCCCCGGCTCCAGGCGGAACGTGCCCTCGGGGAAGAAAACCATCGATGAACCGGATGTGGCTTTTCGCAGCAGCCTGCGGCTGTCCCTCGTCTTACCCCCGCTCCTGTGGCGCTCGACGAATTCCGAACCGATACTCCTGAGCAGGTAATGGACAAAAGGTACCTGGGTGACTTCGCGCTTGATCACGAATGAGAAATCGGGTGGCAGCGTGGCGGTCAGAATAACGCCATCAAGATAACTCGCATGGTTGGCAACGATCACACATGCTGTGCCAGGCAGGTTTTCCAGGCCAAGAACGGCCGGTTTCATACCGCAAAGAAAAAATACCAGGCCGCTGAGCGCGCGTGCCATGCTTCTCCGCCAGGCCAGCCTGGGCAGAATCAGCAGAAAAGGAAACAGCGATATCAGCAGGACGATAAATACCAGCAACATATACAGGCCAAAGACGGCCTGGAGCGAATTGCGAATCAGCTTTTTCATCGTGGCGGCAGTTTAGCCCGGATTATTCATGAATGCGCTCGCGCAATCATTGCGACGATTCATAAAAAAGCCGGGCTAGCACGCTTGCAAAAACTGTGAACTGCATCACTTTATGTTAATCGATTAGCCGATTTGTGACCGATGTCACGGCCCCCGCAGAGCCTGAAACCACATACTGGCTCACGCGGACGGGCAGCAAGGACGCAGCCCGTTTCGCACTATAAGCCCGGGCATAAAAGCCGGGTACCCGGTCGGACGCCAAATGCTGGCGCGCCGGCTTGCGCATGGAGCGCAGTTGCGAGGCAGGGAGCAAGTGAGTAATGTCGACTTTGTCGCTTAAGGCAGAAAACAAGCATCAGATCTACGCCGGGCTGGAAGCGCCGGAGACGACCATAGACAGATTTCTCGATGCCATTTGGATGGAGCGTGGATTGTCCGCCAATACGCTGGCGGCATACCGGGCCGATATCCTCTGTTTGAGTCGCTGGCTGGAAGAACAGGACGTAACGCTGTCCGCAGCCAGCCGCAGCGATCTGCTGGCCTTTTTGGCCTGGCGCGCAGAAAACGGCGCCAGACCGAGATCGACGGCCAGGCAATTATCCAGTTTCCGCCGTTTCTTCCGTTACCTGGTTCGCGAGGGAGAAGTCGACGACGATCCGACTGCCAGGATTGCGATGCCGAAGGTTGGCCGCGCCTTACCCCAGTCCATGACCGAGGAAGAAGTCGAAGCGCTGCTGGAAGCCCCGGATGTCACCGATCCTCTGGGCCATCGCGATCGCGCCATGCTCGAAGTGTTATACGCGACCGGCCTGCGCGTCTCGGAATTGATCAATCTGCGAATCAGCCAGGTCAATCTCAACCAGGGCGTTATTCGGGTCGTCGGCAAGGGCGACAAGGAACGACTGATACCGCTCGGTGAAGAGTCACAGCGCTGGCTGCAGGAATTTATCGATGGTCCGCGTATGGAAATTTTGCTGGAACGCCAGACCGATGCGATTTTCCCGACCCGCAGAGGGTCATGCATGACGCGACAGGCTTTCTGGCACATCATTCGTCGCTACGCGAAAAAATCCGGTTTCGGCCGCAAGCTGTCCCCACATACCTTACGCCATGCTTTTGCCACGCATTTACTGAATCATGGCGCCGATCTGCGTGTCGTGCAGATGCTGCTCGGGCACAGTGACCTGTCGACGACACAGATTTACACGCATGTCGCTCGCGAACGGATCAAGGAATTGCACGGTCGCCATCATCCTCGCGGATAAGTCAATCCACGAATCTTCTGTTAATATTTGCGCGCGTAACGGGATGTGTTTTGCGGAACCCGCAAGCCGCGCCGCAGTCGTAGATATGGCCTCGCACAAGTGGAGATTGTATTGAATATTACCAGGATTCTGATCGCCTTTGGTCTGACCGGCCTGTTGGCCGGGGGCGCGCTATCGGCCGCCGAAGAACAAAGCGAGCAGCAACTCCAGCAGAAACGCGAGGAAATTTCCGAGCACTGGGGCCTCGAAATCGAAAACATCAAGGATGCCGCCATACCCGGGCTGTTCGAAGTAATGATCGGCACGCAGATAATCTATTTGAGCACGGATGGCCGTTTCCTGTTGGAAGGCGATATCGTCGATATTACGACTCAGGAAAATCTGACCGAAAATCGACGCGTGCAGGCCAGGAAGATCGCGATTGACGCGTTCGGCGAAGATAAAATGATCGCTTTTGTCGATGCAGACCCGGTGCACACGATTACCGTGTTTACCGACACCGACTGCAGTTACTGCAGAAAACTACACGCGGAAATTGCCGCCATCAATGAACTGGGTATAGGTGTGCGCTACCTGTTGTATCCGCGTTATGGACCGGGCTCTGAGTCCTGGCATATCGCCAACCATGTCTGGTGTGCCGATGACCGCCAGCAAGCGCTGACCCTCGCCAAACTTAATGAAACCATCGAGCCGAGACAATGCGATACGCCGGTGCAGGAATCATACAAGCTCGGACAAAGTATCGGCTTTCGCGGGACTCCGGCGTTCGTTACGGCCGACGGTGATTTGATCGCCGGCTATTTGCCGCCGCAAGCCCTGCTGGAGCGTCTCAACCAGTTGGCGGCGAGACACCTTTCCCGCTAAACCAGCGCGCGCTGTCAGCGTTCCAGATACTGAAGCTTGTCCGGCGTGTCGTCCCATTCGGCCGCGTCCTCGGGGGGTTCACCCATTTCGGTGATGACCGGCCATTTTTCGGACAGCTCGGCATTGAGGGCGAGCATTTTTTCCTGTCCTTCCGGCAGTTCTTCTTCTGAATAAATCGCTTCGACCGGGCACTCGGGTTCGCAAAGCGTGCAGTCGATACATTCTTCCGGGTCGATGACCAGCATGTTGGGCCCCACGTGGAAGCAATCCACCGGGCAGACTTCGACGCAGTCCATGTATTTGCACTTGATACAGCTTTCGACTACCACAAAGGTCATTGTTTGCTCCGCAGGAAAAGCGAATCGCAACCGGCGTTATTCTGCCACAAGTAGTCCTTTCCTGCGCCCGACCTCGGTCAGGTGCATGCCCGTACGTGAGTTCTTGCGATCGTCCAAAAACCGGCGCAGCGCATATTCGCCGCTGGGAAAGGCGAGCTCCGCCCACGGAATATCCGGTTCCTGATACAAGACGACCTCTAGTGACTCGTCGCCGGCGCCAATCTCGTCGTCAAGCAGGCGGCCACGGAAAAACAAATGAACCTGGCGCGCGTGCTTTATGTTGACCACGGCAAACAAATTGAGAATCTCCACCGTGGCGAGCGCTTCTTCACGGGTTTCCCGGGCGGCGGCTTCCTCCAGGGTCTCGTCGTTCTCCATGAAGCCGGCAGGCACTGTCCAGTAGCCATAACGTGGCTCGATCGCCCGCTTGCAAAGCAGGATGCGGCCGTCTTCATGTTCGGGCACACAGCCGACGACCATCTTCGGGTTCTGGTAGTGAATCAT
>JAPUGL010000155.1 GCA_027292775.1 Gammaproteobacteria bacterium
CATGGCGTGTTTTGAGGCCGTTTCCGAGTAACTGATTAGACAAGCCCCCAGGGCATGGGTTCGGGTGGGTTGTCAATTTGCCAGTTGGTTGTTTCCTCTAGCAAAATACCATATAGATCAACAATGACCAACAAGGGTGCCCGCGTGCGGTTTATGAGTAATGAGAAAAATTTCTATCAAAAAGGCCAGGGCTATGATGCCTGAAACCGACTGACTGCGAGTCTCTGGCGATATTGAGGCGAGGCACTTTAGCGGCAACATGCGGTCAAAAATAACAAAGCGAATAAAAGTCGCGGGAAGCGTCATGTTCAAATCAGGATTACGGATTCGTCACAGCCTGCCCTTATGCGGATCGATGTTTTTGATACAGTGTGGTAGCGGGGAGTTTCAACCGATAACGACACCACCCCCTCCGCCGCCGCCTGCGGCCCAGGTCATTCTCGATCTCAATGGACTATCGACCGGTGCCGGGTTGATCCGCGTTTCCGGTTCGGAATCGACAGGCCGCTTTGGTGTGCCGGTTGCCGGCGGTTTTGATTGTGATAACGATGGATTCCTGGATTTCGCCCGATCAGACATGCTCGCATCCCCGTTTTCCAGGGTAAATGCCGGGCAGGTTCGTCTGATATTTGGCGATGGGCAGATCAACCGAGATATTGATACGGCAATACCCAATCCCGCTATTCTGACAATCGCTGGATCGGCGCCCAATGAAGTGACCGGCAGCGAGATCTGGATGGACGATGTGACCGGCGATGGTCTCTGTGATCTGTTGATTGCCCGGCAGAATTTCAAGGAGCCAGCGTCAGGAAGAATCGGTGCCGGCGCGCTGACAATATTGGTCGGCAACAGTATTTTGCGAGACCTGGCCACCAACGGGGTGGTCGTGGACCTCGCCGCCCCACCCCCCAATGTCACCTTGTTTACCTTGGTCGGTGCGGCGGAACTCGATCGCCTTGGCATGTGGGTGCGTACCGGTGACGTCACGGGAGACGGGGTTGCCGATATCCTCGTTGGCGCGGATCAGGAAGATATTGCGACCGAGTCCAACCGGGGCGCCGCCTATCTGATCCGAGGAGGTGTCCACCTGAATGCCAACCTGACCGTCGATTTGGCCGGGTTCGGCGCGACGACGCTTGCCGGGCATATCGCGAAAATTACACCGCCGCCGGGATCGGCCAATTATCACTTTGGCGCAACCACCGCTTTAGCCGATCTGGATAACAACGGGCGCAGCGAAGTCCTGATTGCGGCCGCATTATCACGGATTGGCGGCAGTTTGCTGGCCGATGGGGCGCCGAACAACTCTGCAACCCGCCATGGCGGCAATCCCGGTGGTAGCTTGTTCATCATCTGGGACGATAACTTTCCGTTGGGCACGAGCTGGGCCGGCGGCTTCAGTTTTTCCGTGGATAGTGCGCCGGGTAGCACCACGCGAATTGATGGTGGGAGCGTGTCAAATCTGTTTACCAACGAGCGATTCGGCGAAGAGATATTGGGTGGCCTCGATTATGACGCGGACGGGACCGCGGACCTGTTCGTTGGCGATATTACGGGTGTTTCCCGCTCCAGCCGCGTCAGGGCTGGAGTAGGGCATGTGTTTTTTTCGGCATCCTTGCTGAGAAATCAGAATTTTTCCATGACGACGGGCCCTGCCGGTGTGCGGACAACGACGATCCTCGGGCCCGCCGGATCTATTTCCAGCGACACCTCCTTGCATGGGGATATCGATGGCGATGGCGTTGCCGATCTGGTAATCGCGAGCCCCCTGGAAAACCCGTTGGGAAGAGTCCAGGCAGGCATCGTTCATATTCTTTGGGGGCAACCCGGGCCGTGGCCGGATGTGATCGATTTGCAGACCAACCTGCAACCTGATCCATCGGTGTTTGCGATCACTGATATTTTTGGAGCGAATGGCGAGCAGTCGATTGACGATACGGGCGATACATTAATGTACAGTGCGGCCGCCGCCGATATGGACCGGGATGGCAAGATCGATCTGATCATAAACGAAATGCGCGGCAATGGCGCGTCACCGGCGGCGCTGGACGTTGGCAACCTGCTGATTATCAGTGGTGAAATCGTGCCCCGTCTCTGAGCGGCTTAGTCCAAGACCCGAGCTTCTCCGCGATGGCGCGGATCCGACGCCGCGCGGTAGCTGTCGCCATCCCGCCAGACGATCTGGATGTTGCCATAGTCATATCCATGCGGCCCAGGCCGGTAGCCCTTCAGGATCAGACCCTCGATAGCCTCGTCGGACAACGGCCGGCTCGGGCTATAGGTCACGAGGTCAGGTGGTAGCAACTGATGGTGAAAGCGGCCGGCGCCAGCGGCTTCTGCAGGGGTCATACCGAAGTCGAGAATATTGACGATCGCCTGGAACACGGATGTAAATATCGTCGACCCACCCGGCGTTCCTATGACCATGCTGATTTTACCGTCTTGCAAAAGGATCGTCGGCGACATCGATGACAACATTCGTTTACCGGGCTGGATTTCATTCGCTGTTTTTCCGACGACTCCGTAAAGGTTAGGAGTATCGTGTTTGGCGCTGAAATCGTCCATTTCGTTGTTTAGCAAGAATCCGGCGCCAGCGACGACCACGCCGTTGCCGAAATAACTGTTTATCGTGTAGGTATTGGAAACCGCGTTACCGTCTTTATCTGTAATGGAAAAATGAGTTGTATGGGGTGACTCCAGCCCGGGCGGCACGCTCTCGACCGAAGAAATCGCATTGACGCCAACCTCCGCGGCGCGCGCATCGATATAATCATCGGCGATCAGCTTGTCAATCGGTATATCGACGAAATCTGGGTCGCCAAAATATTTTGCCCGGTCTGCGAAAACCCTTTTTTCCATTTCGGCAATCAAATGCACGTATTGCGCAGAGTTATGCGCGAGCCCGTCGAATTCTCCAGCCAGGTAGTCTTTCATCTTGAGCAACTGGATGATGGCGAATCCACCCGAACTCGGTGGCGGTGCTGACAGGACCTGATAGTCACGCCACGACGCTTTGAGAGGTTCACGCCAGACCGATCGGTACTCGATCAAGTCATTCTTGCTGATCAATCCGCCGCCGCGTTTCATTTCATCGACAATATAGGCGGCGGTCTTTCCCTGATAAAAACCTGCACGACCGTCTGCCGCGATTCGCCGTAGAGTCTCCGCCAGCTCGGGTTGCGAAAACACGGTCCCAGCTTCTAGTTTTCCGAAATACTGATCGAAATTGGTTTTTCCCGCGTAGACTCTTTCCCTTCTCTTTTTTCGTGCGGCCAGGCTTTCGTCTGCCACAAAGCCGTTTTCCGCCAGGTCAATCGCCGGCGCGAGTAGTTCGGCCCACGACAGACTGCCGAATTGCTGGTGCGCGGCCCACATGCCGGCTACGGTGCCTGGTACGCCGGCGGCCCTATGACCGACACGGCTCAACCCCGCAATGACATCGCCGTTTTCATCGAGATACATGTCGCGACTGGCTGCGGCTGGCGCGATTTCCCGGTAATCCAGGAAATAAGATTGACCATCCAGATGGATCAGCATAAAGCCGCCGCCTCCGATATTGCCTGCTTCCGGGTAAGTCACAGCGAGCGAAAACGTCGTGGCGATCGCCGCATCGATGGCGTTTCCGCCGGCTCGCAGCACAAATTCGGCGACGTCGGCTCCATATCGGTCCGGCATGGCAATCGCTGCCTGGCTGGCAGGAGCCACGGCAGTGATCTGAAAAGCCGGCGCGCAGGCAGCTAGCAGGAAACAGCAGAAAACCAGTATCGAAACTGAACGGCGAGCAAACATCGAGGACACCCTGTTATTTTTTCAAAATACGAATCCCGAATCGCTTATTCTGGAGAAAGGTCTCGCCAATAGCCACAGCCGCTGATTATTCATCCGGGTTGGCTGGCGAAGGCAGTGTCGGGTTAATCGAGTGCCTCGAGAGCCGTCAGAATTTCAGACCGAAGATGATCGATTGTCGAATTGATCTGTCCGATACTGGCTCCGGGCTTCCCCAGGTGTCCGGACTCCGCCTCCCAGGCCTTTCCGAGTTCCGTGGCGGCATCCTGCACGGAGGCCGGCATTACCATGCTCAGATCTTGCAGGCCAAGAACCACAGCCCAGCCTTTTTTTTCACTTCCGGGGATGGTGTCGGGCGCATAATGCCCAAGGAAGACAGCTTCATGAAGATCGGCCATCGCGATGATCATTTCGAAACCGGCGGCGCGAATGTTTCTGTTAGCCTCGGTTTGTTCGTTGCGCCAGGTGTTGTAGCCAAGGGTGGTCAGGGCGACAAACAGACTGATCAGCGCAACTGAGTATCGTTGTAGCTGGGCCTTGATCGATTGGTATGCATTATCGGGCATCGCGAAAATCCTAGCGTTATGGGCCTGGTAAAAAAGACCGTATCAGTCCGCCGATTGTTACCGCCTAATATGGAAGCTCCAGGGCACTGGCAACAAATTTCATGAACGGACTGGCTGCCTTGAAAGTCTGCGTGACTTCGTCGATGAACGCCGGCGACTGGGCCATGTCTTTCGTGCCTGGCTTCATCACATAATATGTTTTTCGCTTCAGGTCCTCAAGCAGCGGATGTTCCGGGTCATAGCCGCGGGGAGGACGTTTCAGGCCATCGCCCCTTACACCGTCAAAGGTCGCCAGGAACGATTTACTGCGAGTGATTTTCTTCCAATTGCTCGGGTTGTCCACGATGGCGTCGCGAATTTTCGTCAGCACATCGTTGGGCGGTGCCCACACGCCGCCGCCAAAAAAAATCTGGTCATTGGCGAGATGGACATAGAATCCAGCGGCGTGCGCATCCTTGCCCGCTTCGTGACGAAACTGACAACCCACATTCTCTTTGTACGGGGCCTTGTTCCTGGAAAACCGTGTGTCGCGATAAATACGAAACATGGAACCACCGCTTCGTCTCGAGTCTGCAACATAATGCGGCGAAATCTTTTCAAGACGCGGGCCCATCGCATTGATAAAAGCCTGGACCGGCTCGGCGACCGACTCGATATAGCGATCCTTGTTGGCATTGAACCACTCACGGTTATTGTTCTTCGATAACGCGCGCAGGAAGCTGAATAAATCAGCCGGAAATCCGATGAAGTCTGCCGCCACTGTTATATCCTCGAGTGCAACAGACTGAGTTTAGCCGATTAGTTGCTGCGGAAGCCTTTGGCGGCATCGCTTCTGGCGATACCACGTCAATTCGCGGTATGGACGCTCGCTGTTTCCGTCTCAATGCCGGCGTAATAGACGTACACATTTTCCTCGACCGTCAGCAAATCGATATATTTTGGGTGTACGAACATGGTCTCACGGCCGGACTTAGTTTCCTTCAGAACGCCAATATCACAAAGCTGCTTGAGATAAACTGATGCGGTCTGGCGTTTGGCGAGCCCTGCATCGACCAGGTTCCCGATCCGGCAATATGGTTGTTTGAACAACAACTCGTTCAGTTCCCATGAATAGAGTTTTGGCAACTTTTTTTGAATGAACAAACTCGTGTGCACCATCAGTTCACGAATCGACTTAATTTTCTCGGTCGTCCACAAACAGGTTTCTTCGACGCCTTCGATAACAAATTCCACCCACTCCACCCAGTTGCCTTTGGTGGTTATTTCGAGCAACAGTCGATAATAATCTTTTCTGTTGTGAATGATGTAGTGGCTTAGATAAAGAATCGGTGAGTCAAGCAGCCCTTGTTCGACCAGGTACAGGATATTCAGAATCCGGCCGGTTCGGCCGTTGCCGTCATTGAAGGGATGTATGGCTTCGAACTGGTAATGCTGGATCGCCATTTTTACCAGCGGGTCCATATCCGATTTATCGTGTAGAAATTTTTCCCAGTTTGCGAGTTTTTCCGCTATCAGCTTTTTTCCTTCGGGTGGCGTATAGATGATTTTTCCGCTGGCGCTGCTCTTGAGATTCGTTCCGTTGTTGTCGCGAATGTTCAGTTTCTTGTCATTTTTGATTGTCCGGCAAAGACCGATCGCAGTCTTGACCGTAAGCGAACCCAATTGCACGGCACGGCTGCCTTCAAACAGAGCCCTCCGATAACGCAAGGCCTCTTTGGTCGCCGGGTCCGCCTTGTCTTCCGCGATGTCTGCATATTCAAAAAGCTTGTCCGTCGTGGTTACGATATTTTCGATCTCCGAACTCGCTCTGGCCTCCATGAGCGGGAGCGCATTAACGAGCACCGCCGCGTTGGGGATCAACTCGGCGGCCTGTTTTAGTTCCGCGAGCGCTACGCGCGCCGAAATACATTTTTTCAGAATTGCGGAGGTTTCGATTTCGCCACCCGCTGGCGGTAAATTCGGCAGTTTGTTGTATGGGGTTTTAGGGTCAAATTTGGCCATGGGAAGACACTCCTTGTAGCGCCAGCTCTGATCTGTCGATTCCATCGACAGGATTATTCAATATGTCGAAAAAATTCCCTTTTTTCGACATTTACAAGCCATGTGTCGATCGAAAAGACACATGCGGCAAATATGTCGATTTTCCGTCAGTTTTTCGACACGTCCAGAGTTTATGTCGATGAAATGAACAAATCAAGCAAACGTGTTGATTTTTTTCGATTTTTTCGACATATGTCACAAAAACGTCGATTGGATCGACCTGATCAGAAAAAAGCGTTAAAAAACAATAACTTAGTGTTACTGCCCAATTACGCTGTCGAAATACCTGCGGACGAACAACCGGTGGGGTGAAATTGTCGAAATACGTCTGACCCCGCTTGCCGTTCGCTTTGTCTAAACCGGCTACACGAAAGCGCGGCCACGTTGAATAATTGCGTTGCCATATCGGCAACCAAATTGAGTCAGTGATTATTATTTTTTCAGGAGATATTTATGAAAAACCATAAAAGGCTTGCGGGGATGATCGTAGCAGGCGTCTGTTTTTTGTTACCGGGGATGGGTGTGGCAGATAGCCTGCCACTGGTCGCCGTTACAAAAGCGAATGAAATCATCGATGCGGCGTTGGAAGCCTACGGTGGTGCAGAAGTCGTCAGCAATCTGAAAACGTTGGAGCAAGACAGCGTAACGATTGGCTTCGCCCTCAATCAAAGTCGAAAGCCGGAGCCGCCCTGGGATAAAACCACGACCGAAAGCATGAACGCTATTGAATTCGAAAGTGAGCTGTTTGTTACCAGGAACAAGGGTACTGCGAACGGTTTCGAATTCGATAACGGAACTATCATTAACGGCGAGAACAGCTATCAGCTCAATTTTCGCGCGAATACCGCGACGTCGATTCCAGAGCCGGATTTCGATACGACATCGGGGCCTTTTATTCGTATTACACCGATACTCCTGGTCAAGCAGCTGCAGGAACGCAGGCAGACCTCACACTGGCTGGGGGAGGTCGATATCGATGGCAGAGCGCACGACGTAATTACATTGGTGATGGAAGTTGGTCCGGCGCTTAGCTTGTATTTCGACCAGGATTCCCATTTGCTCACCAGGAGTGAGCGGGTGCTGCCTCCCTTTGGCTCGATCGGATATCGGTTCAATGAATACGAGTCGATCGACGGAATTCCATTCAATCGGGAGTTTGAACTGTATGTTATCGATGATCTCACCCTGCAAATCAGTATCAAATCGACCCGGATTAACAATGCGATCAGTCATCTGGCCGCAGTGAGTGACGATTTGGAGAAAGTTGCCGCCGTTACACCCGATGGGTTGAGCATGAATGAACTGGATAATGGTGTTTACCTGATCGGCGGAACCGGAACATACGCCATGTTTGTCGAAATGGAAGATTATGTCGTTGCCATCGGCGGAACTGCCGGAATCCCGGAGAGGATAGCCGAATTGCGAAAAGTCGTTCCATCGAAACCGATACGATACGGCGTGTTGACTCACCACCACAACGATCACGTATTGGGAGTAGCAGCTTATGCTGAAGAGAATGCAACGATTTTGACGGTCGCAGAAAATGAATCGGTCGTACGCGCTGCCGCCGGCGATGCCGAGGACTTGAAACTCGAGTTTGTCAAAGGCAGTCGAACAATTGGCGACGGGACCCGACGTGTCGAAATACATGATATTGGGCCGACACCACATGTGGAGCATTTGCTCATCGCCTATCTGCCGTCTCAAGGCATTATTTTTGAGGCCGATCATTTTCCTTTACCGCAAACTGGTCCGATTCCACCGGCGATTCCGAATACGGAAGCGTTCGCAAATGCGCTTACAAAGAAAAACTTCAACGTAGAAAAAATTGTCGGTGCGCATAGTCCACGCATTGCCAGCCGGGAAGATCTGGATAGAAGTTTGAAACAGTGAAATTGTTCTTTCTACGTAAGCCCAAAGGCCCCGAGAGGGGCCTTTCTTTTTTTGCCTTTGGATTCTATCGGCGCGTACTTATTTCAACGTGGCGATATAAGCGGTGACGTCACGAACCTGCTCATCGCTGGCCAGGATCATCGCCATCGGCCGCATTTGCGCGCCATATATATCTTTCGGGTCGGTGCCGCGTATGCCGGTTTTGAAATTCTCGATCTGACGTTTGATGTACCAGTCATACTGTCCCGACAGGCGCGGCGCATTCAACGATACATTGCCTTCCCCGCTGGCCCCATGGCAGGCCACGCAAATCGCAAACGCCTTCTTGCCGGCTTCCGCATTGCCTTCGATTGTGGTTGTCAGATCGGGAACCGGCAGAGTCGCAATATACGCCGCAACATCATTAACTGCCTGTTCGTTCACCAGGGTTAGCGCCATCGGGCGCATCTGCGCGCCAAAAATATCACTGGCGTGCGCGCCTCGCACGCCTGCCCGAAAATTATTCAGCTGGCGAACGACATACCATTCATCCTGGCCGCCGTTGGCGGGAGCATTAAGCGCTGCGTTGCCTTCACCGTTCGCACCATGGCAAGCCAGGCAGACAGCGAACAACGCTTTTCCTTTTTCGGCGTCGCCTTCGGCGGCGTTCACAGCCGTCGTGTTGCTAAGCACAATCATGAAGATCAAGGCAATTCCCGGTAGTTTTTTCATGGCGCCCTCACTGGCGGTATGCGGATACAGTAAACAAGCTACCTAACTCTCTGTTTTACTTCAAGCATTTTACGAGCTGTTTTGCAGGCGATGGCAATGCGAGGCTGTTATGTTAACGCATGCTACAATCGCCTCCACAACGGGAGCATCTTGCATACAGGGATCGTGGAAGTCACCTTACTCTTTTGTAACCAGGCCAGTGTCGAGCCTGACGGAAAACTAAGTCTTCGAGGAGTGATGAACGAGTTGTATGCACCGGCGTTTCCTGCCAGGCAGGAACGCTTGTTTTTGGCTGGAATAATAGAGTGGCAGCGGGATGACGAGGGGAAGAAAGAATTCCTGATACACCTGAAAGACCCGGATGGGCTGGCCATTTTTACCATTGAAGGCCATACGGATGTGGACAGCAGACCGGAAACACGGGCACCTGCGATGACGCAGCTTGTGCTGCCGATGGAAGAATTGGTATTTGAGGCGGCAGGCGAATACCTGGTGGAAATCACGATCGCCGGCCGGCAGTTCAATGGCCCGAAACTGTATTTAATGAAGTCCGAAAAAGCAGATTTGTAGTTTGTAAAAGCTATAGGCACAATTCGCATCGCCAAGAGAATTTAAATGATGTCAATTTCTGTTCTGGAAGCTCTTGCTCATTTTAAGAAGCCGACTCTGGTTGTCTTCGTCGGGTTGGCAGGCTTTGTTGCGGGAATCTGGATAAACAGCACTTATTTTGGCGACGCCAGCCCGGTTCAGCCCATCGAATTCAGCCATAGAATCCATGCCGGGGAAAATGAAATCCCATGTCAGTATTGTCATGTCTATGCGGCCCGAACGCCGTCGGCAGGCGTGCCATCGGTGGAAAAATGCATGGGCTGCCACAAGTCGATCGCCACCGATAAACCCGAGATTATCAAGGTTGCGCAATATTATGCCGAGCAGACGCCGATACCTTGGATCAAGGTCTATGACGTTCCTGATTTCGTGCATTTCACACACAAGCGGCACATCAAGGCAGGACTGGAATGCCAGGATTGTCATGGTCCCGTGGATACCATGGATCGAATTACACGGCAGCAACCACTGCGAATGCCGTGGTGCGTCGATTGCCATACAAAAAAAGAGGTTGAAAACGGGCGCGATTGTTTGACATGCCATAAGTAAAGCAGCGGAAGCTGCGAAACTCGAGGGTGAGATGAGTAACAAGATAAATCGTCGGGATTTTCTCAAATTTGTTGGAGCCGGAACGGTCGGTGCAGGGGCTGGGTTTCTGGCCGCCGACGCTTCGAAGATGTCGACCGAATTCCTGATTCCGCAGGTCAATCTGCCGGAAGATTATTCACCTGGTATCGCGACCTGGTACAACACAGTCTGCACGCAATGTTCCGCTGGTTGCGGTATCTCGGTCAGAACCAGGGAAGGGCGGGCCAAGAAAATCGAGGGCAACCGGTCTCACCCCGTCAACGAGGGAAGGCTGTGTGCGTTGGGACAAGCTGGTTTGAACGTGTTGTATAACCCGGATCGGATTAGGACCCCGTTATTGAGAGATGGCGAGCGTGGCAGCGGCAGTTTTAGCCCGATCAGCTGGGACGAGGCTTTGACGACCATTTCCGGTGTCCTGGGCACGCTGAAAATTCAGGAAAAAGCCAATAATGCCTACTTGCTCAGCGGCAGTGTGCACGGTCATTTGAATGATCTTTTTGCCCTTTTCATGGATCAACTTGGCTCGGAAAACTATTGGCAGCATGAGTTTTCGGACCCGGCGAGTCTGTACGCTGCGAACAAAGCCTGTTTCGACGTAGATGTCCTGCCTTTTTACGATATTCGTAACAGCAAATACCTGCTTTCTTTTGGCGCTGATTATCTGGGCGCCTGGTTGTCGCCGGTTCACTACGGCGTTTCATACGGGCACTTGCGACAGGGGACGGAGCAACGTGGCCGTTGCGTGCAGGTTGAGCCGCGGATGTCGCTGTCGGGGGCAAATGCTGACGAGTGGGTAGAAGCCCGGCCTGGCAGCGAGGGTATGCTCGCCTTGGCAATGGCGCATTCCATCGTCGAACAAGGATTGTATTCTGGCGGGGATGCCGGTGACTGGAAGCAGGCACTCGGCGCTTATTCGCCGGCCAGCGTTGCCGAACGAAGCGGAATATCGGCCGATCGCATCGTACGAATTGCGACAGAGTTTGCTTCCGCCAGTCCCAGCCTGGCCATCGGCGGTGGGGCCGCTGGCGCATCGACGAATGGCACGGCCAACCTGGTCGCGGTCAACGTGCTAAATCATATCGGTGGCAATATCGGCGAACCCGGCGGAATATTGTTCAATCCAGCCAGCACATTTTCCGGTGACACTCCCCGGCCGCGCGCCAGCTATCAAGACATGCTGAATTTGTTTGAATCGCTCAGTCGTGATGACGCCGAGGTGCTGATTCTTCACGATACCAACCCGGTTTTTACGCTGCCTTCCTCCGCGAATGTGACAGCCGCGGTGATGGCGGTCCCGTATGTCATCGGCATGTCGAGCTTTATGGATGAAACGATGGCGCTGGCCGATATCATCCTGCCGCTGGATACGTATCTGGAAGCCTGGGGCGACAGCACACCCGACCCCGGTGTCGGTTTCGCGGTCGCCTCTATTGGCCAGCCGGTCGTCAAGAGACTCTACGATACGCGGTCTGCGGGCGACATCATTCTCGCGCTGGCGCATCAGATCGGCGGCGAGCTGCCCGCCAACATGCCTTGGACATCGATGGAAAATTACCTCATGGAGAAGTGGCGAGCCATCTATCAGAGTAAAAGCAACGATAGCAGCGCGCAGGGATTCAGAGAATTCTGGTCCAGTATCCTGGAATCAGGTGTTTGGGGTGAGCGGCCACTGCAACCGGTCCGTCCGCATCAGGCGATGAGCCAGGCGATGTTGTCGGCAATGCGCATGGCGCAACCGTCTTTTGCCGGCAATGAGGGTGAGTACCGGTTTGTGATGCAGCCCTATTTGAGTTTGGCCTTCCAGGATGGGCGCGGCGCAAATTTGCCCTGGATGCAGGAGCTTCCCGATCCGCTGACCAGCGTCGTCTACAACTCCTGGGTTGAATTGAATCCAAAAACAGCCGCCGAGCTTGGCATTCGTGAGGGCGATGTTCTCCTGGTCGAGTCCACGGCCGGTCGGCTTGAAGCGCCGGCTTTTATCTACCAGGCGATTCGGCCGGATGTGGTGGCCATGCCGATCGGGCAGGGCCACGGTAACTACGGCCGTTACGCGAGTGGCCGAGGATCGAACCCGATTGAGATTCTGGCGCCCGAAATTGATATCGACAGCGGCGGACTGGCGTGGTCCGCAACTCGCGTGATAATTTCAAAAACCGGCAGGCGAGTCCACGTTATCAAGACCGACGGCACAACGCGTGAACTTGGCCGCAATATTCTGGGGCAGGAACATGGTCATGCCTGATTGCAGGAGATGTAGATGAGCACAGCTTTGGATAAATGGAAAAAGTACAGAAAGCCAGGCTATTACGACAAGTTCGATTACCACTGGACCATGTCTATAGACCTGGATCGTTGTACTGGCTGTGAAGCGTGTGTCGTCGCCTGTCAGGCGGAGAACAATCTGCCTATCGTCGGTGAGCAACAGTTCGCGATGCGGCGGGAGATGAAATGGATCAGGATCGAGCGGTACTGGGAAGGTGAGTACCCGGACATCAAGCTGCAATTCATACCGATGCTTTGCCAGCATTGTGATCAGTCTCCATGCTAAATAGCCTGTCCGGTTTTTGCGACTTATCACAACCAGGACGGCCTAAATACACAGGTTTACAACCGTTGCATCGGCACCCGTACCTGTGCCGTTTATTGCCCATATGAAGTTCGTTACTTCAACTGGTTTACCTACACGTGGGATGAGCCGCTGGAGCAGCAGTTGAACCCGGATGTCACGGTCCGCGAAAAAGGCGTGATGGAAAAATGCACCTTTTGCATTCAGCGAATACGCCAGGCCAAGGACACGGCGAAGGATGACAACCGTCGCCGGGTTCGTGATGGTGAAATAACGCCGGCCTGCGTGCAGAGTTGCCCGACGGAAGCCATGGTTTTTGGTGATAGTAACGATCCGGACAGCCGGGTCTCGAAGATGGCCAGAGATCCGCGTGGCTTCCATGTCCTGGAGGAATTGAATACGACACCGTCGATTGTTTACCTGAAGCGGGTCCAGGCAGATGGCTGAATACGTCGAACCGACCTATTCCGAGGTAAATAGGGATGTACTGCGGTCGATGATGGAGACCGGTCCGAAGTACTGGGCATTGCTTGGTGCTTCGATGACGGTCGCCGGCGTCTGTTTTTTCATTCCCTGGTTTTATCAGCTGGAGGTGGGCATCGGCGCCGCCGGGATGAATCGAAGCGCAGTCTGGGGGACATACCTGTCCAACTTCATATTCTGGATCGGGCTGAGTCACTCGGGCACCTTATTGTCGGCGGTTTTGCATATCCCCTACAGTTCCTGGCGCATGGCGATTTATCGCAGCGCCGAAGGCATGACCCTGTTTTCGCTGG
>JAPUGL010000156.1 GCA_027292775.1 Gammaproteobacteria bacterium
GCTTTCGGCGTTGCCGGCGGGCGCCCAGACCGCACCGGGGACGATTATTCCAAATGTCGCAACCGTCGATTATCAGGCCCCATCTGGTCTGCCTGAAACAATAGACAGCAATATCGTTGAGATTGTCACCGTCTTGCCCAGAACCGCCAGTATCCTCGACCTGACGCGGGTGCTGCCTGGCACCCCGGGCCCCGTGGAAGCGATCGGGCCGGCATCTTGTAATTTGTCGGGCACCGGTTTCGTTCCGTTGCCTGATCCGTTACTGACCGGAGGCATAAACATCGATCCGAACCAGCTGCAAACCGTCGTGGACAGTCTTTCGTATCACGCCGGCGAAGCGGTTTTTGTGCGGGTAACCGATGCGGATCAGAACCTCGACCCATTGTTGCGCGAAACGGTGATCGTGATCCTGCAGGGTTCACCGGCCGGCGACAGTGAAGAGATTCTGCTGACCGAAACGTCGGTGGACAGCGGTGTATTCGCGGGCTATCTGCAAAGTGCGACCGGAAGCCCGGTGCCCGGAGACTGCGTACTGCAGCTTTCCGCCGGCGGCCAGGTCTTGGCAGATTACACGGATCCGGCGGACGCTACCGACCAGTCCGGCGATAACGTCAGTATTGATCCATCCAGCCGGGTGTTCGATTCGCAACTCGGCCAGGCGGTCGACGGGGCCAGCATAACGCTTCTCGACGACGCCACCGGATTGCCGGCACAGGTGTTTGGTGATGATGGCGTCAGTATTTTTCCATCGACTGTTCTTTCGGGCGGTACCGTAACCGACAGCGGAGGAACCCTTTATTCCTTCGCCAGCGGTGAATACCGCTTCCCGGTCGTGCCCCCAGGGAATTACCGGATACAGGTGACGCCGCCGGCGGGGTTTGTCGCGCCCTCGACACGGACGATCGCAGATTTGCAATTGCT
The DNA here is from genome assembly GCA_027292775.1 of Gammaproteobacteria bacterium. GTDB lineage: Bacteria > Pseudomonadota > Gammaproteobacteria > Steroidobacterales > MnTg04 > MnTg04. The sequence continues at coordinate 922 of JAPUGL010000156.1, forward strand.
TCCGGGCGCACCCTACGCGCTGGGTCCGGGATCGTTTGGCAACACCATCACCAGCGGACCGGAGCCAGGCTTTGAAGTGGATATTCCACTGGACCTGCTAAGCACCGAGCTGTTCTTGCAGAAAACCACCGGCAACGGCGTTGCCGCGATCGGTGATTTTGTGCAATACCAGTTGCTGTTGGAAAATACCTCGGCACTGGGGAATCTGAGTGGCGTCGTGATCAATGATCAGTTGCCAGTCGGTTTCAAATACCAGGCGGGGTCATTGGCCATCGATGGCGTCGCCGCGAGCGATCCCGTTATCGGCCAAGATGGGCGCCAGATGACCATCGATATCGGGGTGTTGCCAACGGGCGCCAGCATCGCTATCGCCTATGTTGTCGAAGTGGGCGCCGGAACACCGATTGGTAAGTCGGTCAATCAGGCACAGGCGTTTACCAACGGTGGCCTGATGTCCAATGTTGCCAACGCGGTCGTGAACATCGCCGAAGACCTACTGGCTGGACAAAGCCTGCTCGCCGGCCGGGCGGTGCTTGGCAGTTGCGACAAAAATTCGGGCAATGACGAGTCGGGCATTGGCGGCGTCCGAATTTACCTGGAAGACGGGCGTTATGTGGTCACCGATGAGAATGGCCGCTATCACTTCGACGGGCTGAACCCCGGGACGCATGTAGTCCAGGTTGATACGGTCACAATACCGCCTTTCCTGGAGTTGATTGCCTGCGAGAACAACACCCGATTTGCTGGCAGTAAGTCGGCGCAATTTGTCGAGTTGCAGCCGGGTTCGTTGTGGCGTGCCGATTTTTACCTGCGCGAACTCGAACCGGTGACAGGGCAGGTCAGCGTCAGCCTGGACAGCCGGCTCTTGGCGCAAAAGCGCCAGGTCGATTTCCGGCTGACTGCGACCGTAACCGATGTACCGGTGAAGCGTGCGCGCGCGATGGTGTTGTTGCCAGAAGGCTTCCGTTATATCTCCGGAACTGCCCGGCTCGACGGCCAGCCGGTCAGCGATTACGCACAAAGCGGCCGAATGCTCAATTTTCCGCTGCCGGACGGCAAGGACTGGCAGCAGGAAATCCGTTTCCGGGCCGCGATCGGGCCGGACTTGTCGGGCGAACTGATCAGTAAGGCGCTGATTAATTTTGATTCGCCGATCGAAAAGAATTTGCGCACGCCGGTTGCAGAAAACCGTTTGCGACTGTCGCCGGCCATTCTGGACCGGTTCGACTACGTATTTACTCCGCATTTTCCGGTGCTGGGAACGCGCTTGTCCGAACAAGACAAGGCTGAACTTGACATCGTTGTACGTGATTGGCAGGACTTGGCAAATCTCCGTGTGCGGACCGTAGGCCACACCGATGGATCGAAAATTTCCGCAAGCAGCCAGCATCTGTTCAGCGATAATTACGCGCTTTCAAAAGCGCGGGCCGGTAGCGTCGCCGATTATGTTGCGACGAAACTGGGACTCTCGCCTGCCCAGGTCAGCGTCGAAGGCAGAGGGTCCGATCAGCCGCTAGTCGCGGAAAAAACCGCGGATGACAGACGCGTTAACCGGCGCGTCGAACTGCATGTCTGGGGCGAGAGAACGCTAACCCCGGAAAAAGCACTTATCACCCAGGCCAGCAGCGGAATCCTGGGCACCGACACCGTCACCCGGTCGCCACGTGAAGATTTTTTGAATGATCAGCCGCAAAAGCAGGAGCCGTTGACCGACCCCAATGCCCTTTACGATGACCCGGCGCTGCTTGACAGTCTGGCGCCCGGTATCGGCTGGGTCTGGCCGGAGGACGGTTACCGGCCGCCGATTCCCAGCCTGAAGGTTGCCGTTAAACACGATCCCGATCAAACCGTCGAATTATTTGTCAATGGTCTGCAAATCAGCGCCCTGAGTTCCGATGGAACCCGGACAACGGCGAGCAAATCATTGAGCCTGAGCCGCTGGCGCGGCATCAACCTGGTCGATGGCAGCAATGTGTTGGATGCCGTGGTTCGTGATGCCGGGGGCAATGAGGTCAGACGCCTGACTCGTCGGATGCATTACGCCGGTGGCCCGGAGCGGGCCGAGGTTAGGGCTGAGATATCGGTGCTGATCGCCAATGGCCGGGCCCGCCCGGTTATCGCCGTACAGATGTTCGACCGCTGGGGCGAGCCCGCGAGACCACGTACGGTCGGAAATTTCTACGTCGATCAGCCATACCGGTCCTGGTGGGAAGTGAAGTCACTGAAAGAAAACCCGTTGGTTGCGAGCGGAGAACGCGAGCCGGTTTACACGGTCGGTGACGACGGCGTGGCGCGGATCGAACTGGAGCCGACCACCGTTTCCGGCGAGGCGGTATTACACTTCAAATTCGCCGACCGGCGGGAACAGGAAATTCGCGTCTGGCTCAAACCGGAATCCCGTGATTGGATCCTCGTCGGTCTTGCCGAAACCACGCTGGGTTACAACGACATCAAAGACAACGCGCAGTTCGCCGACCTTAGCGGCGTCGATGAGGATTTCTTCGAGGACGGTCGCATCGCGTTCTTTGCCAAGGGACGAATCAAGGGCGAGTATCTGTTGACGCTGGCCTATGACACGTCAAAGGACGAGGACGAAGCGCGTCAGAAATTGTTTGGCACGATCGATCCGAATCGATTTTATACGCTTTATGGCGACAACACCGAGCAAGGCTATGAAGCATCCAGCCAGGAAAAACTCTACGTCAAGCTGGAAAGAAACCAGTTCTATGCCTTGTTCGGCGATTATGAAACCGGTCTGACGGTCACCGAACTGGCGCGTTACAACCGCCGGCTCAATGGTGTTCGTTCCGAGTATCGAGGGCGCACGCTCGCCTACAGCGCATTTGCTGCGCGGACCGAACAGGCTTTTGTTAAAGATGAGATCCAGGGCAATGGGACCTCGGGCCTGTATCAACTCAGCGCGACAGACATCGTGCTAAACAGCGAACAAATCAGGCTGGTCGTGCGTGACCGCTTCCGCAGCGAGCAAATCATCAGCACAAAGACATTAACGCGTTATCTCGATTACAACATCGACTACCTGGCAGGTACGGTTTTCTTCAAGAAACCGGTGCCGAGCCGCGATGAACTTTTCAACCCGCTGTTTATCATCATCGAGTATGAAAGCCTTAACGCCAGCGGTGAAGACACCTCCGGCGGTGGGCGTGCATCGCTGCGTTCGGCTGACGGTGCGATCGAAATCGGCGCCAGTTATATCCACCAGGGCGATAACGGCAACGCAGGCGATCTGGCCGCAGCAGATCTGCGCTGGCAGATGGGCGAAAAAACCGAGCTGAAGCTTGAGGTCGCGCGTAGCGACGGAACCCGTGCCGGTATTGACGTCGATGGCGACGCGTACCTGGCTGAGCTTAGTCACCAGAGCTCGGGCCTAACTGGACGCGCGTATTTCCGCAAACAGGAAAGCGGATTCGGGTTGGGCCATCAACTTGCCAGCGAAAGCGGCACTCAGAAAGCGGGCTTCGATGGGCGCTACACGCTCAACGAACATTTCGACCTGACCGCCGATGTATTCCGCCAGAAAAACCTGCAATCCGGCGTTACCCGGGACGCGATCCTGACCGAGCTGACTTATCGCAAAAACAACCGTAGCGCGACGATTGGCTTTATCGACGCGTCGGACAAGGACACCGCCGGTATCACCCAGGACTCGCAGCAGCTTTACCTGGGTGGGTCGGTAGATCTGATGGACCGGCGGCTTACCTTGCGAGGTTCGACCGAAATCGTCCTGTCGGATAACGACGCCAATGCCGATTTCCCGCAGCGCAAGACGCTGGGTATCGATTACAAGCTGCGCGAAAGCGTCACCTTGTTTTCCGAGTACGAAACCACCGATGGTGCGGACATCGAAACCGACATGACGCGCGTCGGGATCAGGGCGAAGCCATGGAACCAGGCCGAATTCAGTAGCACGCTAAACCAGCAATCCAGTGAGTACGGGCCGCGCACATTCGCGACGCTGGGACTGACCCAGGGCATGCAAGTGACCGACAAGCTGTTACTGGATTTCGGCATCGATCATTCCAACACAATCGCCGGCGCCAGCGCGCAGCCGCTGCAAAGCAATTTCCCGCTGGCTTCCGGTAGCGATGACGATTTTGTCGCCACCTGGGCCGGCGCGACCTACCGGGCGGAAGTTTGGTCGGCGACCGGGCGCGTCGAATACCGTAACGCCGACAGCGGCGAGCGTTTCGGCATACTCGGCGGCCTCTACCGGGAAGAAACCGCGGGTCATGGTTTCTCGACGGGCCTGCATTTGTTCAGCGACAAACCAGCCGCCGGCGGGCGCACTACGATAAGCGATTTGCGGTTGAGCTGGGCTTACCGGCCCGATCAGAGCCGCTGGATTTTGTTCGATCGGCTCGATCTGATTTACGAGGAACAGCACCTGAGCAGTATCGACCAGCGTAGCTGGAAAGTCGTCAACAATTTCAATGCCAACTGGAAGCCCACTCTGGATACCCAGTTCTCGTTCCAGTACGCCGCAAAATTCGTGCGCAGTAATTATTCGGATACCGAGTACACAGGATTTACCGATTTGCTGGGAATCGACATCCGCCTGGATCGTGACTCGCAATGGGACTGGGGCCTGCATGCCAGCGCCCTGCATTCGTGGCAGTCGAAGACCGTGAAATATGGTCTCGGCGCGGATATCGGCCATACGGTGGCGAAGAACGTCTGGGTCAGCATCGGTTACAACATCATCGGTTTTCACGACGCAGATTTCGCCCTGGCTCGATACACGGCGCAGGGGCCGTACATAAAGTTCCGTATCAAGGCCGACCAGGATTCGCTCAAGGAATGGTTGAAGGAAGGGCTGAAGCGAGGAGTCACCGGCTTGCGCTAGTAGCAGTCTGTCGGATTTGGCTTGCTTATTTCACCACTTATCGCAGCCCTGGCTGGTTCCCGAACAGCTGAGCTTGGCCTTCACTCAACCCATAGTTACAACTATGGGTTTCGCTCCAGGCCCGCCCTCAGCCGTTCGAGCCCTCACCCGGGGTCCACGATCCCTGGTGAATTAAGCAAGCCTGGACTAATCTACTGCGGCAGCGTGAAATCGGCCCATATTTTCGATCATTCTCGTTGAATAGAACCACTATTCGCCTCGAATGATAGAAAATCTCGTCTCGATTTCCCATCTGCCTCGCTACGATTGCCTAAATCAGACAGACTGCTAAGCGGCAGCTGTCCGCATCATTCAATCTGCAGATATCTGCAAACAGAATTGTTGCCAGAAATTCCACTGGCTCAGATTCACGAGTGATGCTTGAATGCGTTCCGGAACTTATGCAAGATCTTAGCGACATTTTTGCAGCCGATGGCCCGTTGTCGAATGCCATAGATGGCTACACGCCACGCCCGGCGCAACAGGAAATGGCGATAGCGGTCAGCGATACGCTGGCTTCCTGTGGACGGCTGCTGGTCGAAGCGGGGACCGGGACCGGCAAGACATTCGCATACCTGGTCCCGGCGTTGCTGTCCGGCATTCGTGTGGTCATTTCGACCGGCACACGTAATCTGCAGGACCAGCTTTTCCAGAAGGACATGCCCGAACTGTCACGCGCGTTGGGCCGGCCTGTAAAGATAGCGATACTCAAGGGACGATCGAACTACCTGTGTCATCACCGCTTGTCCCTGGCCGCGGATCAGAAGGGCCGGCCTGGTCGCTATCTGCAACAAATCAGGGCCTGGGCGTTGAGCACCCAAAGCGGGGACATCGCCGAGCTGTCAGGTTTGCCGGAGCAATCACCAATCTGGCCGCTTGTGACATCGACCATTGAAAATTGCCTGGGTCAGGAGTGCCCGGTTTACTCGTCTTGCTGTGTCGTCAGGGCCAGGCGCGAAGCCATGGATGCGGATATCGTTATCGTCAATCATCACTTGTTGCTGGCCGACATGGCGTTGAAGGAAGAGGGCTTCGGCGAATTGTTGCCAGGCGTCGATGCGGTGGTCGTCGATGAGGCGCACCAATTGCCAAAAATCGCCGGGCAGTTTTTCGGGCTAAGCGTCAGCAGCAGGCAGCTCGAAAATATTGCGCGGGATACGCGGGCCGAATTACTAGCGGCAGCAATTCACGATTCTGCAACAGAATCCTTGCTCGACGGTCTGCCGGCGCGGCTTGCCGATCTCCGCCTGACTTTGCAAAAAGGTCGCAACGATTACGAAGACCTGGATACAGACAGCGAGCTGGCGCTGGGCAGGCTCGACGACAGGCTTGGCGAGTTGATCGACAGGCTGGATCAAATTGAGGAAAAAACACCGGGGCTCGCCCAGTGTTACGAGAGGCTGGTTGTCTCGCTGGAACGCATAGAGACCATCCGCAAAAGTGATGAAAAAGGCATTCGCTGGCTGGAAACCACCCATCGTGGATTCAGCCTGAACCTGACCCCATTCGATGTGTCGGAAAGCTTAGGCCGCTTTGTAAACAGTCTCGATTGCGGCTGGATATTTACCTCGGCTACGCTGGCCGTCGGCGACGATTTTTCCCATCTCAAGGGGCGGCTAGGCCTGGAAGAGGCCAGCGATCTGAAACTGGAAAGCCCATTCGATTATCAGAATAATTCATTGATTGTTATACTAAAAGACCTGCCAGTTCCTGCCGATCCGCAGTTTAACAGGCAGTTGCTGGATCAATGTTTGCCGCTGATCGATGCTTGCCAGGGCGGGGTCTTTTTCCTGTTCACCAGCCATCGCGCATTGCGCGAGGTTGAAGCTCTGCTCAAAGATCGCTGGGGAGAAAATCCTGAGCGACCGTTACTTGCCCAGGGGCAGATGCCGCGGAATTTGCTGCTGCAGGAGTTCAGACGTCTGGGCAACGCGGTGTTGCTGGGTGCGGCCAGTTTCTGGGAAGGGGTCGATGTGCGCGGCCCGGCGCTCGGTCTGGTCATCATCGACAAACTGCCGTTCGCCTCACCGGGCGATCCGCTGACGCGGGCACGCATCGCTGCAATCACGGAAGCGGGCGGCAACGCTTTTTTTGAGCATCAGTTACCGCAGGCCGTCCTCGCACTCAAGCAAGGTGTCGGCCGACTGATTCGTTCGGAGACAGACACCGGTGTCGTGGTACTCGGGGATCCGCGTCTGCAAAGCAAACCCTACGGTAAGTTATTCTTGAAAAGTCTGCCTGATATGCCGGTGACCGGGGATATTGAACAAGCCATTGCGTTACTGGGACACGGAGAAACCGGCTCGTGAAAATTCTTGCGCTCGACACAGCGACCGAAGCTTGTTCGGCGGCTTTGTCGATAGATGGCCGGATTGTCGATCGGTATGTTGTCGCGCCACGTCGCCACAACGAGCTGATTCTGCCCATGATTGACGAATTATTGTCTGAATCAGATGTCCAGCTAAAACAGTTGGACTACTTGGCGTTCGGCCGTGGGCCGGGTGCTTTCACTGGTGTGCGAATTGCGGCCAGCGTCGTACAGGGTCTGGCGCTGAGCAATGATATCCCGGTTTTTCCGGTATCCGATCTGGCGGCTTTGGCGCTGCAAGTTGGCAAGAAACATGGCTGGGACAGAGTGCTGGTGCTGACCGATGCTCGAATGAAAGAGGTTTATCAGGGTATGTACCGGGTTTCTTCTGAGCAGAATCTAGTCGAGCTGCTGGGCCAGGAATCGGTAAAACCGCCGGCCGAGGTCCTTGGGCCCGCTGAGCCCGGTTTTTATGGTGCAGGAAACGGCTTCTCGGCTTATCCTGTCGAGCTTGCCGGAGTGCGCAAAAAGCTGGCGGGAGAAGATACGGATTGCCTGCCGCGCGCGCGGGAAATTGTGCTGTTAGCGGTTGCTCTGGTTGGGCATCAGGAGCCACTAAAACCCGAGCAGGCATTACCCGTATATTTGCGAGACAAGGTTACCGATGATTAATCAAGGTGGGGTAGATCGAATGCGGTTTGATTGGAGAACTGTATCGAGTCAAAGAAGTGTAAACCTGGCTGGGTTTCTGGTTTGTCTGATGATGATGGCTTTTGCACTTTACAGCCAGCATGTCGACGGGCTGAATCCTTGCCCGCTTTGTGTTTTCCAGCGTTTTGCGGTTATTGGCCTAGGGCTTATTTTTATTGTCGCTGCGATCCATGATCCCGCTCGATTGGGTAAGAGAATTTACGCCGCAATGATTGTTGCCGTTGCAGCAGGCGGTATTGCTGTTGCGGGCAGACACCTGTGGTTGCAAAGTTTGCCACCCGACCAGGTGCCATCCTGCGGACCCGGACTGGATTATATTCTTGACGTCTTTCCGTTGGCGCAAGCTTTATCGATGATCTTTGAAGGATCGGGCGAATGCGCCACGGTCGACTGGACTTTTCTCGGCTTGAGCATGCCCGCCTGGGTTTTGATATCGCTGCTTTTTCTGGGTGTCGCCGGTACGCTGAACAATCTGCGCCGGGGCTTTGGTAATATTGCGGGCATCAGCGATAAGCACTGATTTTATCGTTGCGATATTGCGAGAGAACGCCATCCGTCCCGCATGAAAAAGGCGGTACGAGACGTACGATCTTCAGAGGATAAATAAGTGAATAATCGTTTTTCTTTTCCGGAATGGGCCGGGCTGGTGATGTTGTGTGTGTTTTCTGTTGCCGGCAATACAGAAGAAATGACCGTCAATGTTTTCGGGAGAGTCCATATCGATGCGGCGATCTATGACGAAGATGTCACGGCGCTGGGTAGCGGTACCGAAATGCGCAGGGCACGTCTCGGTGTCAGCGGTTATATCGATGAGAATTGGAGCTACAGGGCCGAATATGATTTTGCAGGCAGCTCGGACATCACGGACGCCTGGATAAAGTACTCGGCGGACTGGGGGTCGCTGACGATCGGCAACCAAAAACCGCCGTTCAGTCTGGACTTTTTGAGCAGCACCAAGTTCATCCCGTTCATGGAACGGGCGATGGCGCCCACGAGTTTTTCACCGGGAAGACGTATCGGCATCGGCTGGGATCGTGCCCTGACCAATTGGACGTTTACAGCCATGCTGTTTGGGAAAGAAGCCAACCAGAGTATCAATGGTGACCAGGGAATCGGTATTGCGGGAAGGGCGGCCTGGAACACGCAGACCGATTCGACTTTGTATCATGTTGGCCTGGCCGCTATGTGGATGGAACCTTCGAGTACCGAAGACGACACGGTTACATTTAGTGCGCGCCCTGAGTCACATGTCACCGGCGAAC
>JAPUGL010000157.1 GCA_027292775.1 Gammaproteobacteria bacterium
CGGAATGCGCCCACCAATTCTTCGAGTGTCGATTTCCCACACTCGATGTTGAGCATCAGATAATGCGCCTTGTGGATTTTGTTGATCGGATAGGCCAGCTGCCGCCTGCCCCAGTCCTCCTGCCGGTGAATCGCACCGCCACTGGACTCGATCATCGTACGATACCGTTCCAGCATTGCCGGCACCTGCTCGCTCTGGTCAGGGTGGACCAGGAACACGATTTCATAGTGTCTCATGAACTCTCCTTACGGATTGAACAGCCCCCCGGCTTTCCGGTGAGGCAAGGAGTCGGCGTCTTAGAGACGCCCTGTGTGCCTGCGCAAACGCAGGGAGCCGCATGCTAAACAAGTTACGGAATTTGAGCAAGTTTTTCGCGGCTCAGACATTACGCTGGCGCAAGGCCTCGTAGAGACAGATACCGGCAGCCACCGAGACATTCAGACTTTCAATAGCACCGCGCATCGGCAGCGCGGCCAAAACCTCGCAGTGATCCTTCGTCAGCCTTCTCAGCCCTTTGCCCTCGCCGCCCAGCACTAGCGCCAGCGGGCCCGTTAAGGAAGTGTCATACAGACTCTGCGCGCCTTCGCCGCTAAGTCCGATAATCCGGATGCCCTGCTCTGCCAGCCAGCGCAGCATTCGGGCAAGATTGCTGACCTGGACCAATGGGACTGTTTCGGCTGCACCACTGGCGACCTTGCGCACGGCCGGCGTCAGTCCCGCACTCCTGCGGCGAGGCGTAACCACTGCAGAAATACCTGCGCCATCCGCCGACCTCAGGCAAGCACCCAGATTATGCGGGTCCTGGATTTCGTCCAGAACCAGCAAGAATATCTGGCTGCCTTCGGCAAGCACCAGGTCTTTGAGGAATGCCTCGTCGCACACTTCCTGTGGGCTGAACCAAGCCAATAAGCCCTGGTGGTTCGCGTTATCACTGAGCTGATCCAGGTCCGCCTGACTCGCTCGTTCAACCGGTATGCCCAGCGACTCCGACCGCTGTACGACTTTGCCGGCGCGACGATCTTTGCGATCACAGACCAAAAGCTTCTCTACGTTTTGCGCCCGCGTATTCAACAGCGTTTCGATCGCGTGAAACCCGTAGACGAAATTCTTGCTCATCGTCTCTGTTTTTGCTTTCGCTTTTGTGACCGGGATTTTCTCGGTGGCGGATCGCCTGCCAGTTCAAAATCGATCTTTCTTTTGTCCATATCAACGTGGCTGACACGTACCTGCAACCGGTCTGACAACCGGAATTCCAGACGCTTTTTTTCACCGGTCAGGGTGTGGTGGGTTGCGTCGTGCTCATAATAATCGACCGGCAGCGCACTGACATGCACGAGGCCCTCGATCTGTTTATCGGGAATCTGCACGAACAGGCCAAAATTGGTCACGCCTGATATCACCGCCGCGAAAACCTGACCGATCTTGTCTTTCATATATTCGCACTTGAGATAGTCCATGGCCTGGCGTGTTGCATCGTCGGCGCGCTGCTCTGCCCGCGAGCTCTGTAGCCCGAGAAGGGCCATCTCTTTTTTTGAATAGCTAAATGCTCCCGTTTTGCGGCCGGACAATGCATGCTTGATCGCCCGGTGCACCAACAGGTCAGGATAACGGCGTATCGGCGATGTGAAATGTGCGTACTCCGCCAGCGCCAGACCGAAGTGGCCGGCGTTGTCAGTTTCATAGACCGCCCTGGACAAGGAACGCAAAAGCACCGTCTCGATCAGATCTTTATCGTCGCGGGTCACCACTTTCTCGAGCAAGCGGCTGTAATCAATGGGCTTCGGCTTTTTCCCGCCACCCAACGACAATCCCTCCGCTGCCAGAAACAGGCGCAGATCCGCCAGCTTTTCCTGGTCGGGACCGGCGTGGGAACGATAAAGGAAGGGCAGCCGTTTTTTGCCAATAAAGCGGGCCGCCTGAATGTTAGCGGCGATCATGCACTCTTCGATGATCCGGTGCGCATCGTTGCGTGGATACGCCACCAAGTCTTTCAGCGTCTTATCGTTAGCAAAAACCGCTTTGACTTCGGGGATATCGAATTCCAGTGCGCCACGCCTGTGCCGTGCACGAGCCATCGCGCGATAGGCGTCGTGCAAAGCCGAAAGGGGTTTCAAAAGGCGCTGGTATTTCTTTCGGCTCGCGGCATTTTTGCGAATCAGGATGTCGGCTACCTGGTTGTAGGTCAGCCGCGCCGCCGATTGCATTACTGCTTCGAAAAACTCGGATGACAGGACCTTGCCCTGATTCGACAGCTTCATCTCGCAGACCAGGCACAAACGGTCCACCTTGGGTTTGATGCTACACAGTCCATTGGAGAGAATTTCCGGCAACATCGGGATGACCTCGCGCGGAAAATAGACCGAGGTCCCTCGCTGTTGCGCCTCCTCGTCCAGTGCGCTGCCTGGCCTTACATAGTGTGCGACGTCGGCGATTGCCACCAGGATCGTCCAGCCTTCACGATTCCTTTCGCAATACACGGCGTCATCAAAATCCCTGGCATCGGCGCCATCGATGGTCAGCATGGGTGTGTTTCGAAGATCGTAACGATCATTTTTCGCGGCCTCGGAAACTTGC
>JAPUGL010000158.1 GCA_027292775.1 Gammaproteobacteria bacterium
ATTTCGCACATGCGTTTGGTGTTGGCGGCGATCTGCCCACGCCCGGAAGGACTGGCGAAATCGGTCTGGCAAGCCGCTGCATAGTACAGATCGGTCATCGATGGTGCAGTTTATTGTTTGCCACGATCGTCAGTTTACCCCAGCCTGCGGTCGGCGCAGCTCACGATGAGAAATTTTGCGCGGGCGGAACTGGTCCGGATCCGCTAGCGCCCAGGCCGTTGCCCATGGTTCTTTTTCCGTGCCGTCGAGTATTTCGCCATTGTCGAGAAACTCATGCAGCAAATGTCCGGGCTTGGTGTGCGCCGATCCTACGCGCCGGTAGAAATGCCAGGGACGAAGATCTTTCGGGTGATCAAGACCGGCACCGGCAATAAATTCGGCAAGCGCGTGCATGGTGTTGCGATGAAAATTTGCAACTCTGTGCCATTTATCTTCGACGACCAGTGCCTGGCTACGCTTTTTGTCCTGCGTGGCGACGCCGACCGGACAGCGATTGGTATGGCAAACCTGCGAATGAATGCAGCCGACCGAGAACATGAAGCCACGAGCAGAATTGCACCAGTCTGCGCCAATGGCCATATAGCGGGCCATGTCAAAAGCGGAAACGATTTTGCCGCTCGCACCCAGTTTGATCTGATCCCGCAAGCCCGCACCGTATATCAGGTTGTGGACGAAAAACAGGCCCTCGCGAAGCGGTGTTCCCATGTGATTCGAAAACTCCAGCGGTGCCGCGCCGGTACCGCCTTCCGAGCCGTCCACGACGATGAAATCAGGGCATATGCCGGTCTTGAGCATCGCTTTGACCATCGCGGCAAATTCCCAGTAATGGCCCACGCACAACTTGAATCCAACCGGCTTGCCGCCTGACAGTTCCCGCAGGCGAGCGATAAACTGCATCAATTCGACCGGCCCGGAAAAAGCACTGTGGCGTGCCGGCGAGATGCAATCCTGACCCACTGGAACATATCGGGCCTCCGCGATTTCCTCGCTAACTTTAGAACCGGGAAGGACACCTCCATGACCAGGCTTGGCGCCCTGGGACAACTTGATTTCGATCATTTTGACCTGATCGCTGACCGCCTGGCTCGCGAACAAGTCCGGATCAAAACTTCCGTCGTCGTGGCGGCAACCGAAGTAGCCGCTGCCGATTTCCCAAATAAGGTCGCCGCCATGTTTTCGATGATAACGACTGATACTTCCCTCGCCGGTGTCGTGGGCGAATCCGCCCTCCATGGCGCCCTTGTTGAGCGCTTCGATAGCGTTGCCGCTAAGAGAGCCAAAACTCATCGCCGATATATTGAAAACCGAGAGCGAATAAGGGGCCTTGCAGCTCTTGCCGCCAATCTCGATACGGAACTGCTTTTGTTGAACGGGCCGCGGACTGACGCTGTGATTCAGCCAGGAATAACGAGACTCGTAGACGTCCTTTTCCGTCCCAAAGGGTTTACTGTCTTCCTGATTTTTTGCCCGTTGATAGACCAGCGATCTTTGTTCGCGGTTGAACGGCGTTCCACTGAGATCCGATTCGAAAAAGTATTGACGAAATTCGGGTCGCACGCCCTCGAATATCCAGCGCATATGAGAAAAAATCGGGTAATTGCGCATTACGCTGTGGCGTATCTGGGTCATATCCCAGATGCCTAGTAATCCGAAGGCCATGGATGCAAACGCCGGCCAGAGTAGCGAGGAGGGACCGACGGTCAGAGCTAAGGCGATCATAACCGCCGCCAGCGCCAACAAAAAATAGACGAAAACACGCATCATGCTCATGACGCCAACCTCTCCTGGCTAAGTGTCTTAATCCGCATGTCACCAGGGAACGCGGATTCCGGATGCAGGCTCGGGCGGCTATTCTACATTGTGTCCATCGCTGTGCCGGCTATATTTCCCCGGACTTGATGACTATCTGTTTTTCCACCTGCATATCGTGCAGGGTATACGGAATTCCACCGACGCCGTACCCCGATTCCTTGAAACCCGCGAATCGCATCCAGTCGACGCGAAATGCAGTGTGGTCGTTGATCATGACTGCCGCCGCATTTATTCGATGGCTAACTCGCATCGCGCTGTCGATATCCCGGGTAAACACTGACGCCTGGAACGAAAACGGCACGCTGTTTGCCCGGATGATCGCATCATCAACATCTGAAAACTCGTAAAGACAAACGACCGGACCAAAGATCTCTTCTGTGCTAACCCGTACATCGGCTGGCGGATTCAGCAACACAGTCGGCTGGTAAGTCGTGGGCGAAAGAATTTTTCCGCCGCACAACAAACTGGCGCCACTTTCTATCGCCTCGCGCACCCACTCATCCACCCTTTGAACTTCGGCCTCGCGGATCAGCGGCCCGACCTCCGTTTCCGCCAGCGTGGGATCGCCGACTCTGAGACTACCACAAGCCTGGGCCAACTGCTTTGCCAACTTGTCGATGATTTCGCTATGCGCGAAGATTCTTTGCACGGACACGCAGACCTGTCCGGCGTGATACATGCCACCCTTGCTGAGCAAAGGAACAGCCTGTTCCAGATCGGCGTCAGCCATCACGATCGCCGGCGCCGCCCCGCCGTGTTCAAGCGCGCAGCGGGTACCGGGAGCCAACTTCGAGCGCAGCATCCAGCCAACCTTGCCACTGCCGATAAAGCTGAAAAAAGCTACTCGCGGATCGGTCACCATCGCAGTCGAAACATCGCGACCGGTCGTTATCAGCGCCTGGCACCAATCTTCGGGCAGGCCCGCCTCTCGGACGATGGATACGATACGCATACAGGATAGCGGCGTCGCTTCGGCCGGTTTGATTATTACCGGGCAACCGGCGGCGATAGCCGGGCCAATCTGGTGAGCGACCAGATTCAAGGGGTGATTAAAAGCGCTGAACGCCAGTACTACACCGATTGGCTCATGAATGGTAAACGCCAGGCGGTTTGCCGATGACGGCGTTATATTCATTGGAATGCAGTTGCCCGCCTGGACTCGCAAGTGATCGACACAACTGCGAAAACCGTCTACCGCGCGGTCTATCTCGACCAGCGAATCCGGCAACGGCTTGCCGCCCTCGCGCGCAGACTCTGTCGCCAGAAACTCTCTTTGCTTGTGCAGAAGATCAGCAATCTTTTTCAGGATTTCAATTCGCCTGGCCGGGCTGAGCCAGCCGTCCCGGTCGCGGTACAAGGCATAGGCTGTCGCCATCGCCCGCTCCGCCGCCTCCTGGCCACCCCGTTCAACGGTCGCGATCGCCTTGTTGTCAAATGGCGAACATACGGTCAGCAGTTCGCCTTCCGCGCTAGCGCCGGGCACCATCAATGCAAAATGCTCACTCATTTCAGATCCTGATCTATAGATTCCCGAGTTATGCCAAGTATCATGTTCTTGCGGTTTTCAACCGGGCAATCGACTAAGCGAGTGTGCCACAGTTCATAGCCAGCTCAAACGTCGGCAAAAACTCTGCCGGCGATCTCGCCAGTTTTGCACCACAATGAGTAGCGGCTTCAGAATTCGTAAAGAAACCCCAACGCTGGCAACAAGGGCAGCCAGTCGTCCTCGTTCTTCTCGAGGAAGGAAACGCCAGCACTGTCTTCCTCCAGGTCAAAATCCGAGCAACAAGGGTTCTTCCTGTTCAGCGTATTTGTCAGTTCTACAAACGTTGATAGCGTGCCTTTTCCCAGCTTGAATTTTCTGCTCGCACGTATGTCGACACTGACGAACGTTCCGTAGCGTTCCGCGTTTCTTGGCCCTGGCGTGACGACCGGTTCTCCTGACGAATCGAAACTCAAAACCAGGTCTGTTTTTGGCCAGCCAGTGTGCACGCCAGCGGCGAGGTCCAGTTGCCAGTCACCCGGACGCCACGAAAAACCAGCCTGCATTGCGTGTCGCTGATCCCAGCTGCGGACGACATCGCTGCCGTTCACCTGGTCTTCAACTTTCGAAAAGGAATAGGCGCCCCACCAACTCAGACTACCGCCCGTTTTTTCCAGGTAAAGTTCGACGCCTCTGGCACGCGCTTCTTCCGGGTCTATGCGTATTAGGTCGGACTGTAATTCGGGACGTAAGGCCAGAGGATCGAAAAGATTCTCGAACCTCGGTTTGAGGCGGCCCATGCTCTTGTCGAACGCCTCGGCACGCAAAAGATAGGAATCACCGAAGCGATGCTGGATTCCGATGATCAGCTGATCTGTTCTTTGCGCCGGGAAAAACCGGCTGACTCCGTCCTCAACCTGAAGTTCTTGAATTCCGTGAAACTGGTAATAACGCCCCCAGCTCAGGCGAAAGTCCGTTTTCGGGTTTAGCGTGTACAGTAGACTTAACCTGGGACTGAACTGCGAGTCTGAATTCGTATCTTGAAAGGTCTGCTTGTCCCATCTGAGTCCGAGTTCCATGATCGCCCTGGAGCCTAA
>JAPUGL010000159.1 GCA_027292775.1 Gammaproteobacteria bacterium
GCGCGCTGCCCGGGAAACCACCAGTTGGATACAAATTTCGGTTGTGCCGGGTCCGCCAGGTCAATGATCTGCAAACAATTGGTGTACAGACGCACGCCGCTTTCCATGTTGATAAAACTGTTATCCGGGGCGGCATCCAGGTAGGCATAGCGGCCGCCATCATAATAGTTCCTGTGGCTGCCGCCGCCGGTTTGCACGGCACGCTCGGGGTCGCCCTGGTCACAGCTCCACATGGACAGCAAGCTGATGTTGGCCGGATCCGTGGCATCATAAATGCGTACGCCCCTCAGACCCGCGTAATAGCGGGAATTGTCGATCAGGCGCGGGTCATCATATTTGCCGTTGGGCGCTTCAGGTGTGGACGAGGTTGGCGGTGGTGCGGCGCCCGTCATCAGGATCCATTTATTGATCCGTCTATTCCACGCCAGCTGAGCCTGGTATCCAATATAGGCATTGTCACTGACCAGTTCAGGTTTCATGGCGTCCGTAACATCCCAAACTTTGCCACCGTTAAACAGAAATCGGCGTTTGCCTTTTGCCATCATCTGGGACTTGCCCCCATATCCCCAGGCGATATCCATGTGATGGTGCACCTCGGCCCTGCTGATATAAGTAGTGGGGTCCAGGTAGTCGAGGCTGTGCTGGTGGGGGTGGGGGTGATTGTTCGCCACGGCCAAACGGCTGGCAACGCCACTCAGCAGAGTAGTTCCCAGCAGACCGGCGCTGCCTCTGAGAAGATCCCGACGGCTCAGCTTGTTGTTGGATAGGCTCATGTCTGTGACTCGCTGGATTTTGGGTTGCCGCTCGATTTTATCGAACCTGGCGCAGCATGCGTCAAGCAGCTTATGGGTTTTGCCAGCCTGGGCAGTGTGATCGCGAAATCCACCAACGCCGTTTATCACTCCTCAGCTGCCATCTTCATATGCCGGTCAAAGTAGGCGATTGAATCCCTGACTGCCTCGAGCTGCATAAGGTCCGGATCATAGGCGCCATCGGCATTACGCTTGACAATGATGAAAGCGTGTTCGTCATGGTCGTAGGACTTCCATTCCACATCCTTGCCTGCCTCTTTCAACAACTCATAGCTCAGACGAAAAATGGCCTGGTTGTGATCGCGATGGCGACCCTGCACCAGGATTGGCATATTGATGGCGTCGATGCGCTTCGTCGCGGTCTCCAGGTTGAGCCGCCGGCGCATTTCAAGGGTTCTCTTAAGCTCCAGTTGCGGCGAATAATGTTCATGGGTTTCTGCTCCGGGTTCCGTCTGGATGTCACTCGGCTCACGGGACCGCCGTGCCAGGTATTCGATCGAAGCTGGCTCGTTGGCGATGCCGGCCCGTAGGCCGTTGTATTCTGTAGCGATTTTCATCAGCATTTCACCACCATGGCTGACGCCCAGATATCCAAGCCGAGCACTGTCCACAAAAGGTAGCGTCTTGATGTATTCGATGATGGATATCGCATCCTCGTACTCGAAGGGTCCGCGGCTGAATATCTGCCGACCCTGCCACTCGCCCTCGATGAGCGGTGAGCCGTAACTGCTTTCCACTTCGGCACGGTAACGCATCCACACAACCGCATAACCTGCCGCAAGGAACTGCTCCAGGGTCCAACTGCCATTTTGTGTCCATTCGCGAATCCACCTCAGGCCCAAGCCGCCGTTCATATGGGCGAATACGATGGTTGGAAACGGCCCTGTTCCCTCTGGCTTTCTGAGACCGATAGGTGCATACACACCGTCCTTGAGTTCAACAAACATCAGGTGTACAGGAATGTCCGAGCCCGGTACCGCTTCGATCACGGTGATCGCTTTCTCGCTGACCGGCTCAGATGTCCACATCCATGTCGGGTCGACACTGTGATTGCTATCGATCTGCGCCAATACACCAGACGCCGTCATCGCCACCAGGGCGGTCAAAACCGGCATCGTAATTTTTGACGGTTTGATCACTAATTTTGCTCCATGTACAAGAAAGGGCAGCACTTTGTTCATTGTCGAGCAGTCGGTGGTCCGGATGCCGGCCGGCGAGTACTGCGGTCGGCTTGAGCGCGTTGGCAAGACCTGAATACCTGGTCGAGGTGGAGCCAACAGCGGCGCGGACGCCCGCTGCTACAGACTAACTCTTCGCCGGATCACCGGGTTGCTGCTTGAACTGGCCGTGTTTGGCGTAGTATGCGTCCACCAGCTTATGGCGCTTTGCCAGTTTGGGCAGTGCAATCACGAAATCCCACAGCGCCAGGAAGCCACCGGTCCACATGGTCTTAAGTGCGATCCACAGGCCTCGCGATGCTTTGAGCTTGTGCATATCGGCGTTTTCATTGGTATTGATATTTTCTCGATCTGCCAGCGCCTCGGCCAGGCCGTCTGCAGTGGCCCAGTTACAACGGTAATGGACAATGCCTTCGGGATTGATGACATAAATAATGTTCGGCATCGCGCCGTAAGTGATGTGGAACTTGCCGGAAAGTTGGTCAACCAGAATGGGCCGGTCTTCGTCGTACTTTTGCGCCAGGGTTTTGGCGGCGGTCATTTTCTCGTCGAATGTCTGGTGCTGATGCAATCGCTCACCCGGGTGTGCTTCGCGGACATAGGCCAGAATAAATTCGACATCAGGATGCTTTGACCTGACTTGCATCATGCCCGGAATGTTCTTGGTGTACATCGAGCAGGTCGATGAGCCGGTCTCGATTACCAGCCATTTGCCGCGAAAGTCTGAAATTCTCACCTCATTGCCATCAAGACCAGTCAGCGGAAAATCGATTGCCGGCTCACCGGCCCTGGGACCTTTGAATACATCCCAGTCATACTGCATCACGGTAAAACGCGGGCGGTTGTAAATCATTTTCGGTTTTTGTTCCGGTGCGTTCATATGAATGTCCTGTTTATTCGCTGGTGGTTTTGTCTCCTGCCCAGTAGTTTTTGTCACCCATGCTTTCCCGGGCAACGGCGGCGTCTTCGAAACCGGGTGCCATGGACGCCGAAGTACCAGCGAGGAGTGCATGATGCTGGATGTTCAGCGTTCTCAGCCAGCGCTGCTGGCCCATGGTCAGGGCGATGAAAAATCCCAGTTCAACCAGTTCCGGCTCACTGAAATGTTGGTGCAGTCTGGCCCATAACGCATCGTCGGTTTCCACGTCCCAGGTAATGGCTTCGGTATAGGCCAGCGCGGCTTTCTGGCGTTCGTCGTATTGATTTGATTTTTCAAAGTTGAGCAGGTCCAGGTAGTCGGCTTCGACCATGCCGGCATTGCGGGATTTTTCAGAGCGCTGGTTACCGCAGTACTCGCATTTAACGGACCGCGATACATAAATCCTGCACAATTCCTTGATATTGTGATCGCAGACTCCCTCATGAAACGAATCTTTCCAGGCAGTGGCGAAAGCCATCATGATAGGCGGCCGGTGGGCCCGAATAGCTTGGCTTTCCGGCCGCGGTGTGCCGAATTTCGCGCAGCGTTTAAATTCGGCGATCATTGCGGGGTCGTCGACGCTCGCAGGATCGACATAACTGATTCTTTGCTCCGCCATAATGTCCTCCGGAACGGTCGCAATATTCGGGCTAGTTGCTGGCAGCAGCTTTGCCGCCCAGCCGTGAAAGCCCGGTATATACAGCGGCCAGGATAATCAGAATCATGCTCATCGTGGTCCAGACTGCGGTCGGGTCGGCCGGGTCGATAAACGGTTGCACCAGGATGGGCGCGGAAAACTGGCCCAGGAACATCGCGGTAGTAACCAGGCCAACGCCAAAACCGCGCCGCTTTGGCGATACGATTGATAGGATCCAGCTGCTGTGGTTGGGCACATATAGTCCAAAGCCGAGGCCGGCCACCACCATACCCATCAGGGCGATAGTGTAACTGGGTGCCAGGGCAACGACGAAGTAACCCACCGCCATTGCCAGGTAGATAAACGCATAAATGGCAACGAAGTTCATGCGCCGTTTAAACCTGTAATAGACGAGCGAAATCAGCGCACCCACGGTATTGCCCAGTGCGATGGCTGCACCCATCTCGAACGGCGAGGCGGAGAACGCGTTGCGCAGGTAAAACGGCAATTGCACCGGTGTGATAAAGAACAGGCCCGAGGCCAGGAATGCCGATACGAAAACGTACACCGAGGGCCAAAACGGAACATCCGCCAGCCCTTCCCCTGCTTCCCGCGTTTGGCTTGCCTTTACAAAGGGCAAGCTCTCGCTGAGGGCGATCAGCCCGCTGGGCAGAAGAACAAACGCCAGCATGTAACCGAGAAACGGCACCTGCCAGTTGAAATTGGCCAGGAACCCGCCCAGCAGCATGAAAACCACGCCGCCGATTTTCATCGCCGAACCCTGCCAGCCGATGACCTTGTTACGCTCCGGGCCTTCGTAATAATCACCAACCATGGACACGGTAGCGGTTTTGATGCCCGCGATTGACAAGCCGAGGATGGCACGGCCCACGAACATGAAAAAGAAACTGTCGGCGAAATAGCCGGACGCACCACTGATACCGAAGATCAGCAGCGAACTGTTGAGCAGGCCTTTCCTGCCGACGTTATCGCTGAGCCAGCCAACCAGCGGCGCTGCCAGGATGATGAACAGAGCGGGAATGGATAGCAGGATAAACTTGACCAGGAAAATCACATCGGCATCGCCGGGCAGAACGCTGATGATGCTCAGAATGGCCCTTGCAAAGGGCTCGTTTAGGGCATTGTCTGCAAAGACCCTGGCGATCTCGGGCATCGCCGGCGACGCCAGCGGCGTTCCCAGCAGCGCAAGCCCGGTCGCCGCCAGGATGACGAACAAACCGTGTTTGCTAATTTCGGGCTTGGAGCCGGGTTCGAGGACTTCTGGTGGCATCGATATTCCTGTTTAGCGCGAAGCGCTGTAGGGCGATCCGGACCTCATAGGATAGCTTGCAAACGATTGCACACATTGCCGGACTTGTGCAGTATGGTCAAGCTGCAGGACGGTTTGGCGCCGTTCAGTCGATCACGGAAGGCAACGTAGCGGCG
>JAPUGL010000016.1 GCA_027292775.1 Gammaproteobacteria bacterium
GCAATCCGTTGAGACGCACGAAAAAGAGCCGCTGACAGGCCCGATCGAGACGTCTTGCCGGCCCGAAAAATCAGGAACAAACCCGAAGAGCGAGATCATTCGGATAAAGAATTGTGCAGGCAAAGCGATTTGCCGGCGTAGGTTCAGTTGCTTTAAAAATAAAACATCACAAGGGGATCGACCATGAATACTTTCTTTAAGCTGTTGCTAACGATTTTTGCGTTGGCTTTTGCTGCCAGCGTAATCGCACAAACGGAAGTTCCGGACAATCTGCAAGTGGATGCGGGCAGTATTCCGGTAAGGTTTGATACCAATGTTTATATCGTTCAGATGAAACAGGACGCGGTCTTGGCCTACGAAGGCGGTATCTCGTAGCCGATGCCATCCGACGGGTTTTTGCAGACCAGGACGCGGCCATTCGCCATATGGACATGAGATGTGTGCCGGTCATGCACGAACACGGCGTGGTAACCGGGGGTGATGACCTGGGCATAGTTCATCCCGGGTTGCGGGCATCCCAGGCTCGCATCGGACCAGTCCACCGCCGCCAGGCTGACCAGTTTGAGATCCTCGGCGGCGACCGACAAGAAATGACTCAGCGTTTTCCTGGCCATTGATTCGGGGTCGTGGCCGTCAAGTGTTGGTTGCGAGGGTGGCGATCGTTCTTGGCGTGATCCGGATGATAGTTCGCCACTCGATTCGGCATCGACGGCACAGCCTGGCAGCATGCCAACGGCCAGGCCGGCTGCCAGCGTGGCAATAAAAAAATATTGTTTCGCTTCCATTGTTACGTTTTCTTGCTCCGCTGCAGGCGGATAAAATTCCTGATGATCTTGGGCCACATCAGCAGCAATGGCCAGCGCCGTTCGGCATCGGTCAATTCGACCTTGATACCGGAACGGCGTTCCAGTTTGCGTACGATGTAGTCGGGCCAGCCAGCGAAGGTGATGACGTACTTGAGCCAGCGCAGCGTCGCGCGAATTTTCGATTTGCGGAAGTACCACCGCCAGCGCCGCTTTTGCGCCTCGCCCGGCGATTGGACTAAGCGGTATTCATGTCCATCCCGCCCCAGCACTCCTTGTTCAACGCCGGCATCCAGTACCGGCTGAAACGATTCGATCAGCGAAGTCTGTTGCTGTGCGATGACTTCCAGCACCCGGCCGCTCGATTCCGGGCGGATTTCGGCGCCATAGGATGTTCGCATCATGGCCAGGCAGTAGGACGCAACGGTAAATTTTTCATCCGCATAAAGCGGCACCCAGTCCAGCGTACTCATTCGTGCATCCAGCAGCCGCGTATCAATCAATCCGCCGATCTCATGGTCGCGCGCATAGATAACTTCCACTTTTTGTACGAGCCGCCCTTTGCAGAAATGATCTTTGGCGTACGCACCCATCGCTCGCGCGAAATCCCTTTCGCTGATCACCACGGCCTTGATGCCGGTGCCGGCCGCAACTGGTATATGGATGACATTGGGCGGCAGCAAGCGGTTCAGCCAGGCGACAAAACGAGCGGGGTAGCCGAACCATTCACTGAACTTGCGATAAAACGTGTGGTAATCGTCAACGATGACAAACCAGTCGGCGGCGCTGTGCTGACCGGGTGTTGAATTCACCAGGTGAGAGCCGAAAAAAATCACGGCCCGAAGGTTTTTGCCGGCCTTTTCTGTCAGGACCGTCAGGGTTTCCGCTTTGTGGGCCTGTTCGTTCAAGTGTCAGAATCCTTTCGTAGTTGCGCGAGCCCGGTCATCATTTTCTCACGCATATCGGCCATAAACGGCTCGGGATCATCCGTTTTAGGGTCAAAAGAGAAAGGGCCGATAACCACCGATTTCGGCCTGACTTGACTGATTTTCTTGACAAAATCCGGTAAAGTCGCGCACTCCCAAAGGCCATCCACGATGACCAAGTGGACGGACCAGGGCCGGGATGAAAGAATGGCGTTGACGCCGGCGGTTCGGAACTTACGAATCTCCCCGTCTTTGGTGCGTGAACCCTCCGGGAAAATCGCCATAGGGTAGCGGATATTGGCAGCGGTTTCGGTCAGCGCATTGAGTTGAGATACGGAAAACCGGACGGGATCGACCAGCGGAAATTTGTACAATCGGAGCATATTGGACACCAGCGGAATGCCTTTGGCATACCGGCGGCGGGTTACAAAAACGGGGTAATTTTCGTCTAGACAGGCGGCCAGGTAAGGGATATCCAGTATCGACTGATGGTTCATCAGGAGCAGCGTGCCGGAGTCGCCGGGGACGGATGGCAAGGGTCTGAATCTGACGCCGCAGAAAATACGAACAGTCTGGAGCATGATATTTGCCCAGAGTCGAAACCAGGATGCCTGCAAGCGCAGATTGTGCCGGCCGGACAGAGGGAGCAACGCGAACAATACGCGTTGAATGGGGTCACCGATGATCAGCACCAAGCCGATAGCAAAAAGACAAGTACCACCGCGTAAATAATTTAGACTACGTCTGATCATGGTTGGGTCGTGTTTGCAGTTAAGAAGCTGAGAAAATAGGCTAGCGATCATGGCGAGGTCAACTACCCAAGGCTGTTTGCCGGGGAAAACAAACACAATGGAAGCACCAAAGAAGCGAGTTAAGGAATTATCGGCAACAGCAGCTGCCCACAATTTCGATGACTTCGATCACAGCAATTTTTATTCGGGATCGAGTGATGATGCGTTTTGCATGCTCGATCCGATGGATGAATGGTGGGGGACGAGAGCATATGGCGCCGGTTATTACCAGTTTGGCCTGCCGATGCAGACTGCGCCGCTACCAACCGTCGATATCCGCGAGACGCTGGGCAACGAGGTGCTCAAAGACCTGGTCAACTTTTCTTCCTACAACTATCTCGGTCTCTCTTATCGGCCGGAAGTGATTGAAGCTGCCGTCGACGCGACCCGTAAATACGGGCTGGGCGCATCGGGCTCGCCAGTTCTCAGCGGCACCTTGGAGTTACACGAGGAGTTGGCGGAGAAGGTGGCAAAATTCAAAAAGAAAGAAACTGCGCTGCTTTTTTCCACCGGCTATAGCGTCAACTTAGGAGTCATTTCCGGATTGATGCGTCCTGGCGATACGGTAATCACGGATCAGTATTCGCATGCCAGTGTCGTTGATGGAATCATTCTGTCGAAGGCCAGGGTCAGCTTTTTCCGGCATAACAAGGTCGACGACCTGGAAAAGAAACTGAAACGCGCCACCGGCAAGAAGCTGGTCGTGGTTGAAGGCGTCTACTCGATGGACGGTGATTTGCCGGTCCTGCCGGAGATAGTCGATCTCTGCAAGCGCTACGATGCCAGGATCATGATCGATGAAGCGCATTCCGCATTCATTTTTGGCGAAAACGGGCGGGGCGTTGCCGAGCACTTCGGTCTAGAGGATGAGATCGATATCCATATGGGTACCTTCTCAAAAAGCCTGGGTGGCATCGGTGGATTCGTCGCGGGCTCATTCAAACTCACCAATTATCTGAGAGCCTTTGCCAGGTCCCGGGTGTTTTCCTGCGCCCTTCCGCCGGGAGTGACTGCAGGTATCATCAAGGCGCTGGAGATAGCAAGAGACGAACCTGAACTGAGAAAGCGTTTGTGGGACAACGTGCATTTCGCGCAAGGCAAGCTGAGAGGGGCGGGCGTGGACATAGGCGACTCCGAGTCGCAAGTGATTCCTGTGATGATTCGCGATGACAAGCACATATTTTCATATGCCGAGCAACTGATTCACGAAGGCGTTTACCTGAACCCGGTCAGATTTCCTGCGGTCGGGAAGCATCGATCCCGCTTCCGTATTTCGATCAGCGCCGGACACACGACTGAACAACTCGACCGGGGATGCGATATTTTGATCAACGTCATGCAAAGGCATGGGTTATGCCGTTGACGAAGTATGAGTTTAGCCAGACAGTAAGCGCTTTTTTTGAAATGCCAACGGAAATGGCGATGACATTGTTGCCAAAGCCGTTGCAGACGCTGGAATCACATCATGGCTCGTCAATTTTCGCAGTAACGGCATTTGACTTCACCGAAAGCGTTGTTGGGGCATACCAGGAACTGGTCATGTCCGTTATTGTTCCGCCTATGATTCGTCCTAGCGGCGAGTTTCCAAAATCGGCTTTTTACCCCTTTGTCCTGGGAACAAGTACGCCGGAGTCGCGTGAGCACGCACTCGAACGTTGGCACCTGCCGCACCACATGGTGGATATCGCCATCGATTTCACCGAGAACGACGGCTCCCTGTCTGTGACCGTCAAGGAAGGGGATGCACCCATAATAGATTTCATGGTCACCGAGCATGAGTGGGATGCTGTCGATCATCTCTATCAGTGCAACATGAAAGACGATTCCGGTCGTTACAAAGTGGACATCCACATGCAGGGGGTTTTTT
>JAPUGL010000160.1 GCA_027292775.1 Gammaproteobacteria bacterium
TGAAAACGCTGAAAAAAGAATTCGAGGACTAATCATGATAAACGAAACCCTGGACACCGTGATGAACATTGAAGTCTTTCTTTTTATCGGATTGCTGATCTGGCTGTACTTCAAGCCGGTAGATGATGACAAAAAATAGGGGACAGACTGAACCTCCCCCAGTTTAACGGATACTTTAAATCAGCGATTTGTCTTTTATCTGACCTAGGCTGACAGTCGAATTTTATCCTAACATACGTTGCTTCAGTTTCTCATAGGGCGTTTTTCCCATATGTGCAGAATGTGGCCGTAGGAAGTTGTAGTAGTCTTCCCATTGCGCGAGTTTTTTACGTAAATCGACATCATCCGTGTAATCTAGAATTTGATAAAACTCTCGCTGATCAGTCAGATGGGACCGTTCTACTTTGCCATTCAAACGAGGTGACGCCGGCTTGATATAAACATGTGTCATTCCCAGGTCAGCAACATGCCAGTGAAACCTGGTTTGGAACTCATGCCCGTTGTCGGTACGGATCGCTTTAATTCTGAAAGGAAATTTTTCAACCACAAAATTAATAAAATCGATCGCACTGTCTTGTGTATACCCCCCCTATAGACTTTAAGCGCTCTGATACGGGTACAATCGTCGATCGCAGTGTATTGGAAGCGTTTGATTCGTTTTCCGTTCTTATCGTTAAAAAATAAGAACTTAACGTCTACCTGAACATGATGCCCCGGTACCCTTTTCTCATAGCGTTTGAATTTACTACGTGAGCGCATTTTAATATTTTCAGGTAGCCGATTTAATTTATTTCTGAGCAAAACCTGGTAGCAACCATTACGCGATATTTTAATATTATGGTAACGCTGCAAATGCCACACAATCATGTCGGGTCCAAAATGATAGGTGGTACGTAAATGAATAATTTTTTCTTCAATGGCCCTGGGTATTCGTAACTTATGATTTTCAGGGCAGGGTTTATTGTTGACTAAAGCCTCTTCTCCGTACGTCTCGTAGGCTCGTTTCCAGGTATAAAAGGTTTCTCGACATATCCCGAAATAACGACAGGTCTTCGCGATATTGCCCGTCTTATTCGCATAATTTAAAACCTTCAATTTTCTAGTTATATCGTGCTGGGTTTTTCGATCCATAATCCTCGACTCCAAAATAGGTAGAAAACAGTATAATCTGTCTACCTAAGTCGAGATTTTTATAAGTAAGAGACGGATCATTACTCGAGCGCCCCAAAGAGGATCAATTACCTGATAAATTATTTTTATCAAAATCCAAAGGAGTCGATTTCAATTAACGAAATGGTTCGTATTAGCGGTTTAAGGCCGAGAAACCTTTATTATCACTTTAGAATAATTACCGGTTCTACCCATCATAAGTTAATAAACAGAGTCAAAATGAGTTATGTGCTCCTGGATCTGCAAAGGAGGTGCGATAGCGTGACAAAAACAGCAGTAAAATATAATTTTAATCACCTTGGAGAGACTTCGCAAAATTATATAAGCATGCATACGGGGAATCACCATCCGATACGCTAAAATCGTCCAGGAATTGTATTCCATAAAATAACCGCTTATTGGGTGGGCGGCGTCATCGTTGATAATTTTTTAGCTGATTAATATTTTAAAAACTCCATTTGTATAGACACAATGATCCTCATTAGTAGAGCTGCTCCATGTAGGTTTGTGCCGGGCTAAATACAGGCAAAATCGGTTCCCGATACACAAACCCTCACACAACTAAGCACTGAAAGCACAGCCTTGATGAGTCAATAATCTGCATCTACCGGTCCACTGCTTACATGCTGATAGTGAGCATCTGGCTAGCGTTGTTACCCTATAGCGGCATCAGGCCAGGAAAGGATGCCGTTCAAGAGCGTATCTTCATGCCTGGTCTCTAAGCTTTTCTTTGCGCTTGATCGGTTTCGCGTGTTTGGGTCGTATTCGTTGAAACAGGTATATCCCGAGCACCATGTTCAGACAAACTATCAGTTCGATCCACGATATGCCGAGAAAGGCAGCGCCGCGCGCCTCGTCCAGCGTCAAACCGGCGGCGGCCAGCGAGCTTTGCTGTATCGATTCGGCGGCGTCCAGCACCGCGAGACCGATGTTGCTGCCGAGGCGCTGGGATAGCACGTAAATACTGGCGGCGGCCGCGGTCTGGTGCGGCCCAAGTGTTTGGTATGCGAGCGCTGCCAGGCAGACCATGAACATTCCGGCACCCAGGGACTCAATCAGGAACGGCAGGACCGCGTCGGAGGTTGTCAGTCCGGGTTGCCACAGGACGTAGCCAAACTTGCCCAGCAATACCAGCGTGATCGCGATAAATGCCAGCCGCTTGATGCTGAAGTACGCCGCCAGAAAACCGCACAGAATCACACCGGCGAGACGGACCGGGCCTCCCCATCCGACGCGTTGTGCGATCTGGTCCGGTCCGAAGTCAAAAACCGCGACCAGCATCTGGTTTTGGATGTGCCCGGAGGTAATACCAAAGAAAACCATGACCATAACGATGCCGATCGCGAGATCCCGGTTTTGCAGTACCCGGAGATCGATCGCGTGGTCAAGATCCCGGTTCAGCGTCCAGGATAACATCAGGCCAAACACCACAGCCCCGATTGCAAATGCAGTCACCAGCGGGGAATGGAACCAGCCGAGATGGCTGCCGAGATTGAGAAACAGGGTCAGGCACAGAACGGTACCGACCAGGAAAAACAAGCCGGTAAGATCGACTTTGAGAGCTTCGTTTTTGACCGAAGTCGCCCGGTACATGACAATGATCATGGCGGGTACCGCAAACACCGGCATCAGGATAAAGATCCAGGCAGGCCCCAGATTCGAGATGATGAAACCTCCGATGAGACCGCCGAGCATCGCGCCTATCGTCAACGAACCCTGCCAGATCGCCATTCCTGTGCCTTTCTTTTCCGCCGGGAAACTGTCGGCGACGAGTTTTTGCATCAATGGCGGAATCGGGCCCGAGGCCAGGCCCTGCACGAAGATGAGGGCCGCAAGCAGATTGAAATTCCCCGACATCCCAACGGCCGCGATGTTCGCAGCGGCCATAATTGCGATGGCAAACATCAACACGCTGCGTGATCCGAAACGTCGTACCAGCACCGATGAGGCGGCCGTTGAGCAAACCAGGCCGGTGAGATAGGCCCCGGGCAATCCCAGCGCCATCTGCGGGGGATGCGTCGGATGCCTCCGCGAGAAACGACATACCCACGCTGATCACGCCCAGGTTCAGGTTTCCGGTTACATTCAGTAACACGATTGGAATATAGACGTCCCGGAAAGCATGCCGACGCGAATCGGATTCCGCAGGTTTCATACCGCCTCCGGAAGGTCACCCCACAGGCTGGGTGCCCAGAAATTCTGCAGGAACAGTTGCATTACGCCGGTGGACTGGCCTCGCGCCAGCAGCTCGATGTGTAATGCGTGAGCGGCGAGCGCAAAAACTGCACAACTCAGCAGCAGGTAATAACCGGCGAACAGATATTTCTGGTGTCGTGTTACCGGCAGCCGCGATAACGACCAAAGCGGGGCGACATAGGCCAGAAAGATCCAGGTCAGCGCGATCAGCCAGAAAATCAGGTTGCGAAAAGCTTCTCCCGCCGTCAGCAGGTCAGCGCTTGCTGAGAGTGCACCGAGCGCATTTACCGCCGGTTCGGCGAGGTTGGCGTGAAATAGCACGATAATACCCCTGGAGATGCCGCTGATGGTTTGTACGATCGCGACGAACATGGTCATTTCGGCAAACGCGAACAGACAGACATCGCTATTGCCGAGCGGATCGAAGCGCTCGGAAATCAGCATCAGGATTGCCGCCAACGTGCCGACGCAAAGGCCCGCCACCAGCGCATAAAATACGCTGAGTCCGGTCAGGATTTGCAGAGAGACGTGCTGGTCGACCTTGCTGAGAAATATGCCCAGCGCAAAAATATCGATGGTCAGCATGAAACCGATCACCGTCAGCCGCGCGCGGCTGACGTTTAGCGCTATGGATGTGTTGGTGTCCAAAAAACTACGCCCACCGGGGGATAGATGGGCGAGAATTCACCTTAACGCTTGGCAGCACGCATCCAGTTACAATGCGAGTAGGTAAACGAATCAATTTACCGCTTCTTCGCGGCGGATTTTTTTTTCGCCGCAGCCCTGGGTTTACCCATCTTGAGCAGCTTGATTCCCAGCTCGGCGTTGTAGCCGTGAATCTCCTTCACGTCCAGTGCACGCATGAAGTTGATAATGCCTGGACTGAGCACCTGCCCGGGCACCATGATCGGAAAACCGGGCGGATAGGGGATGACGAAATTGGCCGACACCAGTTCGGGGCCTTTGCGCAGCCGGGTATCGATTTCCTTGCTGAACAGGCGCACGTGCTCACAGTTCTCCGACACGTAAGCGGAAAAGAAGCCTTCACGCATATGCCCTTCGCGTGTCTTGCTCTTCGGGTTGCTGCGAAACTTGTCATGGAAGTGGCTGAAGTCCGGCAGGTCCGGCACATCCTCGGTCAGCGACTTGACGCGGGCCGCGAAGGCGGCTTTCTCGTCCCGGCTGGAGCGCGCCAGTCGATTGTCGACCTGTCGCGCCAGCTTGACCAGGGTCTCGATCAGGTAGGCAGTGGAACTGCGTGAGTTGTTGATATTCGACTGGAACAGCACAGTATTGCGCGTAGTCTTGTTGACCTGGATATCGTACTTGTCGGCGAGCAGGCCTTTGAACTGTGTCCCGTCGTATCCTGCATTGCCGCAGACCAGCGTCAAACGAGTCGGGTCGAGCGCGAACTCGTCCTCTTCCCAGGCATCCACCACGGTCTTCCAGGTTACCCCCGGAGCGTCATAGCTTGCTAGTCCGGACTGGCGATACTGCTTCGGTATCAAGTCGGCCGGATCGAGAAAGCGGAAGTACTTCGAGATCAGCGGGTGGTTATTGACCTGGAGTCGCAGTTCGAGCGCCAACTGAATCTGCCTGGTTACCAGCCTGTAGCCCTCGAGTTCCGCCTGGCGGCGTGCCAGGTCGAGCGAGGCGATGATTTGCTGGCTCGGCGAGGTCGAGGTATGCGTCATGAACGCTTCGTCGAATGCCTCGTGAGCATCGTCCTTGAAATCCTGATCGTTGACGTGGATCATCGATCCCTGGCGTAGCGCCGACAGCGATTTGTGTGTCGACTGCGTGCAGTAAACACGGAAGCGCACCTTATCCGGGTCGGGCAGTAGTCGAGTCGACAACAGCTTCTTGTTCTTGATGTCGATGCTGCCGATACTCTTCTTGAATTTTGCATACTCTTCACGGTACTCGTCGCTGGCATAGCGTTCTACAAGTGCCGCGCGGGCGCCCATTGCGGTACGCGTGTGGCGGTAGAATGGAGAGAAGCGAGCAAACGCGTACCAGGCCTCGTCCCACAGGAAGATCAGGTCCGGTTTGATCGCAAGACATTCTTCCATCACGCGCTTGACATTGTACAGGTGGCCGTCAAAGGTGACGTTGGTCAACAACAGCATGCGCACTTTGCCAAGCTTGCCCTCGGCCTTGAGCTGCAACAAGGTTTCCTTGATCGAGCGCAGCGGCACCGCGCCATACATCGAGTAAGGCACAAGCGGGAAGGCATCCATGTACAGCGGTTGCGCGCCCGACAGCACCAGGCCATAGTGATGGGACTTGTGACAGTTTCGGTCGATCAACACGATATCGCCGGGTTTGCACACGCCCTGCACGACTATCTTGTTCGCGGTCGAGGTGCCGTTGGTGACGAAGTAAGTTTGATCCGAACCGAAGCATCGTGCTGCTTTCTCCTGTGCTTGTTTAATATTGCCGGTCGGCTCGAGCAGGCTATCGAGGCCGCCGGTAGTTGCCGACGACTCGGCCATGAACAGGTTGGCGCCGAAAAAATGCCCCATGTCCTGAATCCAGTGTGAATTGAAAATTGACTTTCCACGCGCAACCGGCAGCGCGTGCCAGGTGCCGACGGGACGGCGCGCGTATTTCTTCAGATTTTCGAAAAACGGCGCATCGTAACGATCACCGACCCCCGCCAGGATACTCAGGTGCAACTCCATGGTTTCTTCGGCAGCAAAGAAAACGCGGCGAATATTGGGTGCCGATACTTTGCCGGCCAGGCCCTCGACGCCGCGGTCGGTCACCAGAAAGGCGTCCAGTTCAGGCCTGGCTCTGTATATCCGCGATGCCAGCTCAACCGCATAATCCTCGGAGGCCAGGCTGTCTTCGCCGACCAGAGTGCCGCGACGTAGAAATTCGTCCATTTCCGGGAACGAGAGATCGGACTGGTAGGGGAAACCGTCTTTGATGACCACCGATTGCAGGTCATAATTGACGACGGTCGCGACCATCGCGTCCTGAAAGCTCGGCACGAATACGATTTCGTAGATAAAGGGATCTTCCGGCCGTCGCAACGAGCGCACTTCCTGTCGCAGCCTTTCCTGCTGCGCTTCGCTGAGATTGGCATCGACCACGAGTACCTCGAAATAGGGGCGGCTGGACCCGTGTTGATCATGGTAATCGGGAATAATGGCGTCATCTTCGATCTCCGCATTCAGATCCCAGGCATCGGCAGTGCGGCGGTAAGACTCGTTCTTGAGCGCGCCGCTAATCCTGCCGACCACGTGTAGGAAATAACCGTAATCGGAATCCGTCAACGCATCGATCGCAGCCTGGAACAGCGATTGTCCCGGAAACGCCCAGTAGCCTTCCAGCGCCGCTATTTTGGACATCAGTTTTTCCGCCCCGGCGTGCAGATCCGCAGCGGCAGTTTTGGAAACGCCCGGACTGTTGAGCTTACCGCCGATGATGTTGAGTTCGTTCCAGTTGTCGGCACGGCGTACGCTGGCGTTGAACAACAGGTATTGCAGACTCGTATCGGTGGAACCGGCGGCACGCGCCGTGGCGGATTTTCTCACTGCTTTCTTGCGTACTACTTTTCGGGTTGCCATTGGTTTTCCCTCGGATGTCTATTTGTTGTTTGTATGTCGATTGGGTTGCGCGCGATCGCCGATGCTGCTACGACAGCAGCATCGCGATATATCCGCCGATCAGAACCAGAATCGTGCTCACGCAATACGGCACCGGATAACCGATCGCCGGCGTGGAGCTCTTAGATTCGTCCTGGATACCGCGCATCGCCGGGGTGCTGTTACGGCCGCCGGCACAGGCGCCCGCGAGCACCACTGGATTCATCTTCAGCATGTAGTAACCGTAGAGCCACGCGATTATCGTCGGTACCAGCGCCGCGAGGGTACCGATCACAGCAATTTTCAACGCCGCGCCACCCGCGAACGAGTTGATGATCTTGGAGCCGACGTTGGCCGCCAGTACCGCGATGAACATATTCAGACCCAGGTCCTGCAGCAGATCACGCGCGCCGTTGCTGACCGGACCGCCGAAGTTCGGGTTACGCGTGCGCAGGGTGCTGACGATGATGCCGGCCATAATGATGCCCGCCGAGGTCCCGAGCGCGAATGGGATGCCGGCGACTTTGACACTGAGCTGACCAACCATGAAACCAATGCTCATCGCGATCGCCATGTACATCACCTCGGTCGTGGCCGTCGCGGTGACGACTTTGCTGCCGAGTTTTTCTGCCGCCATTTCCAGCGACCAGGGCGGCGCAATCAGGCGCAGGACATCGCCGGTTTCGATTACCGTTTCCGGCAGCGCCGGAATTTCCGCACCGGCGCGGAATAACGACTTCAGGTAAAGCCCGAAGCCAAGTCGCTGATCTCTGATTTGCTGCAGGGTCTGGCCCGCAATTTCGGATTTTCCAACGACGATTTCGGCCACTTCCATATCGATATTGCGGGCCCTCGGATCATCGACCTCGACACCGATCCGCGATCCCTCCTTGATATGTTTTTCAACGTCGGCACGCGCCGTTATAATATCGTCACGCTGCAGGGTCGGGTTATCATGGATATCGATCACATCTTCGCCGCGTTGCACGCGCAGCACCGGTGAATCGGGGAATTCGCCGTACAGGTCTTTCACGCTGCGGCCGATAAACTCGTCGTTCTCGAGCCTGTAAGCGCGCAGGTCGAAGGGCATGTAACCCATGACGAAGGAATCTTCCGATCCCGGCAGGGCTTCCGACCCCTCGCCGCCGCCATATTCTTCCTCGGCCTTCTTACCCTCTTCGACCGGATCATGACCGAACATTCTCGGCAGGTACTTGATCGTCAGGATGATGCCCAACGACGACAGAATGTAACTGATCGCGTACCCCGCGGCGAGGTTGGCGCCGACCTGCTCGATATCCATGCCGGGCGGCGGTGTCCACGCGCCACTCTCGATCGCCGATTGCGCGACACCGATGACCGCGGTCACGGTGAAACTGCCCGAAATCATGCCGGCCGCGTAGCCGGGATCAAGCCCCATCAGACTGGCGCCGCCGAAGCATATTACCCAGTTGATGACAACGGTGATAACCGCGATGACCATCAGGCCAACGCCATTTCTGGCCAGGCCGGAAAAGAACTGTGGCCCCACTTTAAGGCCGATTGCGTACATGAACATCATTAGCGCGATGGTGGAAACCAGCCCGGGAATCGAGTATTTGATATCGAAACCGAGAAAGGCGATGTTGGTCATGACGATACCGGCGATCAAAGTGCCCGCAGTCGATCCGAGAGAGATACCGGCAAACGATATTTTCCCGATTGGGTAACCGAGGGCAAGCGCTATGAAAATGAACAGGAACGGCTGGTCACCAAGATATTGAAAGAATTGGCCGACAAGCCCAAGATCGGCCCCTTCCGCAGCCATAGCCGGCCCGGCGACGCCGAGTGCCAAAGTCATCACCAGCAGCTTGCAAAAGCGATTGGCGAATAGGTAGGTTGATAGAATTTGCATGATCCGCTCCTTAATTAGAATTGATTTACTTCTCTTTTATTTCAAAATGAATTACATGTTCTACTTCATCATTTTGTTTTAACAATAATTTCATCTATGCCGATTATTCCCGCCGCTTAACCATTCCGATGACAAGAAAATTACAAGACTCGCATTGGTTTCGTTTGGGCAATTTTTTCTTTTTTTCATGACTGCGACCTTTTTATTTGCTGGTTTCCCATCAAAAATCAATGGGGTAAGAAAATGAAATAGTAGTAACCTGCCCATAAGACCGAGCAATCCCCCTCATTTATATCCGCGGTTATTATTGACGAAGATTAGCCCTGTTCCGGGATGATAAGGCTTTAGACTCAGAATATGATATTGGACCTTAGTCCTACATAATGACTAATCTGACTTCGGCTCAAATCGCTGACTTGCACAGCCGCTGTAGCAATAAAGTCCTACGGATCGCCTGCAATTACCCCGAAATCACGGATCAACTCTGCCAATGAGTGGGCCTCCATTTTTTGCATGACACGCCCGCTATGGACCTTGACTGTCTTCTCACTGATTCCCAATGCATAGGCAATCTGCTTGTTCAGTCGGCCCGGAGAAGGATTGACGGTCGAGTTTGATCTCACCGATAATGAGTCGGTGGTAAAGGTTAAATACACCGGCATCCTGCC
>JAPUGL010000161.1 GCA_027292775.1 Gammaproteobacteria bacterium
TCGTGCAGAAATTCGGCGGCGAGGCCAGGACCGTATATGGCCTGCCCGGCGCCGGCGACCTGATCACGACGGCGACCAGTTCGGGCTCCCACCATCGTAACGCCGGCATGCAACTGGCCGCCGGCCAGACCGATGAGTTGCAGGCAAGCGGCACCAACATTCGCGGCGAGGGATTCCACGCGCTGAATATGCTCGAAAAGCACAAGTTGATCGAGTTCGATGATTTTCCGGTGGTCAGCGCCATGCGCGATTTGCTCGACAAACCAAAAAACGCACGGGCAATCATCCTTGCGCTGTGCGAGAACGCCTCGCTGCTGCAATGAAGCTCGACCCCAGAAACCTGGTGGCGCACCGCGGGTGGCCGTCGCGCTATCCGGAAAATACGCTGGCCGGGTTTTGCGCGGCCATAGACGCCGGTGCAGGCCATCTCGAGTTCGATGTGCAGTTGACCCGCGACCAGGTTCCGATGGTGATTCACGATCAAACCACCCGGCGCACCTGGACGAGTGACGAGGATTTGTTCGAGCTGGGTGCGGATGAAGTTCGCAATCTGTCTGTCGGCGAACCCAAACGATTTGGCGATCGCTTCGCCGATGCCATGGTCCCGTCCCTGGCGGAGGTCGTCGCCATGCTGGATACTTTTGCGGGCCAGGTTTTTGTCGAGATCAAACGTGCCAGCATTTTGCGATTTGGCAAGGACCGCTGTATCGATGCGATCTTGCCGCTGGCCGATCAGCTGGGCACTCGCGGCGTGATTATTTCCTTCGACCCGGAGGCAGTATCGATGGCGAAAACCCGAGGCGCCAAACAAACCGGCTGGGTCATAAGCGCATTCAATGCACAAACTCTGGGTGCTGCAACCGATCTGCAGCCCGACTACCTGTTTGTAAAACACTCAAGGATGGTTCAGCAAAAATTACCCTCGAGGGTAAAATGGCGCTGGGTCGTTTATGACGTCAAGACACGACAACAGGCAATGGAATTATTCGATCGTGGCGTAGACCTGGTGGAAACGAATTTCATCGGGGAATTCCTGGCAAACGACGATCAAGACAGTGACCAGCGACCTTAACGACCGCCGGTGGACGTTGGTACTCGATCAAGGTGGACATGCGACCCGTACGCTGGTATTCGATGAAAACGGAAATACGGCCGCTGAGCACGAAGTCGAGATCGGCACCAGCCATCCGTCGCCCGGGAGAGTCGAGCACGACCCAGGCAAGCTGGTCGCATCCGTCGCCGAATGCCTCGATCGGCTTGCCGCTCAATTGGGCACAAAGACAGCGAAGGTCCACAGCGCGGCCTTATGCACCCAGCGGTCCAGCATCGTGTGCTGGTCGAAAAAAACGGGCACCCCGCTTTCACCCGTTATCTCCTGGCAGGACACCCGGGCCGCGGAAAACCTGGAAGGCCTTTCACTGAGTAAGCCGGAGGTAGCGGAAATCACCGGCCTGCCCCGCTCGCCTCATTATGGCGCGAGCAAGCTGCGCTGGTGTCTCGAGCATCTCGCCGAGGTGCAATCCGCCAGGCAGGAAAACGACCTGGCCATCGGCCCGCTCGCCAGCTTCATCTTGTTCAGCCTGAGCCGGGGAGAGGTCTTCGCCGTGGATCCATGCAATGCCTCGCGCACATTGCTGTGGGATATCCGCACCGGTCAATGGTCATCGCGGTTACTGAACGCATTCGCCATCGACGAGTCACTACTACCGACGATCCAACCGAATCGCCACGCCTGGTGCGATCTGCGGCTCGGCAACACATCGGTGCCGCTGACCGTCGTTACCGGCGATCAATCGGCGGTGCCGTTCGCCTTCGCCGACAACCCGATAGACCAACTCTTTCTGAACCTGGGGACCGGTGCATTCCTGCAACGGCCGGTGGCGCAGTACCTGGTCTGCGAGGGATTGCTGCGCAGCGTCTTGTTTCAAGATGAACACGATGCAATGTTCGCGCTCGAAGGCACGATCAACGGCGCCGGCGCCGCGCTGAGCTGGTTCGCCGATACGCGGCAGATCGGCGAGGACGAACTGTTTGCCCAACTCCCGAAGTGGCTTACGAATAAGGCCAATCCGCCGTTTTTCGTAAACGCAATCGGTGGCCTGGCGGCGCCGTTTTGGGTCAGCGACGCGGAATCGGTGTTTATAGGCGATGGCGACACGGGCGAAAAAGCGGTCGCGGTCATCGAGAGCATCGCGTTCCTGGTCAAGGCCAATTTACAGGCCATGGAAAGCTGCATGCCCGGTGTAAAAAATATTATCGCCAGCGGCGGGTTGGCAGGACTCGATGGTTTGTTGCAGCGGGTTGCCGATCTGTGCAATGTGCCGGTGCGGCGATCGACGAACCTGCAGGCGACTGCCTATGGCGGCGCCCGTCTCGCCAACCCGGCATTGCCGGCGCTAACGGTGGATGACGAGTTTGTTCCGGCTCCCGATAACAAGATCGCGATCAATGATCACTACCGGGAATGGCGTAAACATCTGCAGCAAGCGATTGACAATTCGGTGAGCCGGAGTCGGGTCTGCTAGAGTGCCCTGCCCTTTTGATTGAAACGGATGCCAGATGACGAGCAAATCCCTTGCTGTTGCCACGTTGCTGACTCACCTTTTTTTGGTATCGGCGCCCGGCCATACAGAACCCGACCTGATCGCCTTTACCGATGCGCGGTTCGATGCGCATAGTGAGTTGGCAAGGCAGATCTGGCATTTCGCCGAATTGGGTTATCTCGAGGAAAAAAGCAGCGCGCTCTTGCAAGCGACCTTGGCCGACGCGGGATTCGAATTGGAATCCGGTATCGCCGGTATCCCGACCGCCTTCGTCGCCAGCGCCGGCTCGGGCGAGCCGGTGATCGCCTTCCTGGCCGAATACGACGCCCTCCCCGGCATCACCCAGACCGCGTCGCCGGTTCG
>JAPUGL010000162.1 GCA_027292775.1 Gammaproteobacteria bacterium
ATCGTCAATACGGCCCGAGGAAAAATCTGCGAGCGGGACGCCATTGCGAAAGCGCTGGAGAGTGGCCAGCTGGCGGGCTACGCCGGCGATGTATGGTTCCCGCAACCACCACCCAAAGACCATCCGTGGAGGAGTATGCCCCACCATGCGATGACACCACACACATCTGGAACGTCGCTGGCTGCTCAGGCACGATACGCCGCAGGTGTCAGGGAAATCCTGGAGTGCTGGTTTGATGGCAAACCGATACGGGAGGAATATCTGATCGTTCAAGGCGGGAAACTGGCTGGGGCGGGTGCACACGCTTACAGCGAGGGAGACGCCACCGGTGGATCGGATGAGGCCGCAAAGTTCAAGACCGGGGACTAAGGGCAGGGAAGCAAGGGCAAACACCGCGGCAACGCCTCGAATGATTTTCGCACCTGCCCGAGAGCAGGCATCATTTTTTTGTCATGGGTTAGACTTTTCGTAGTCTTCGATTTCTGTCTCTTGCTGCAGCAAAAACCCAAGGGGTCAACTCCCTGTAGCAGGCATTTTGCGATCAGCGGTTCCCAGGATGATCCGGCCAGTACGGCGGATCGTAGCGTATTGCCGATGATGAATCGCCATGTCCGCGGCAATCGGCAAGCACCGACTGGTTATCCGCCAGGTGCCAGTGGCGGCGGCTGGCATAAAGAGCCTGATTTTCCAGGCTTTCGCTAAAACAGCTCTTCCACAACTTCTCTTCGAGCAACAGGATCCGATTGGGTTTTTCGTCCAGCCAGGCAACGGCGTTATAAAGCTCCTGTGCACCCGGCACGGTTTTGTAACCAAAATGGGTGACCGGGCGCGTGGCAAACAGCAGGAATTTCTCCTTGTAGCGGACCACGCCCAACTCCTGGTCCGGTCTGACGATCTTCTCGGCTGAGATCATCAGGTCGGAGCCATTTTGCGATCCATTGCTAAGCGGGCCGAGCCACCAGCTGTACACCATCCAGACTACGGCCATCATGATCGCGAATCCTGGTACGGCCTGGCGTACGCGACAGGCCAGAAAAATACTGAAGCCGGCGACACCCATCGTGATCAGCGGCGCCCAGGGCCGAACCAGGTAGATATTCTCAAGCTCGAGACCCCGTTCTGCTGCGACCAGCTTGAAATAGATCACCGGGCTCAGGCTGGCGAGCGTCACGATAAGCGTCAGTACGGCGGCCATGCGCCTGACGTTTTTTTGTTTTACGAATTCGGCAAGGAACGGCGCGGCGGCGAGAGCGAGCGCTGGCAATAAGGGGAACAGGTAGACGCCGCGCTTGCCCGACGAGAAGTGAAAAAACACCAGAACCAGGAGTGTCCAGCCCAGCAGGCAAAAGATAACGCTGTCACGAAGCCGGATGCGCTCGCGCCATGCCGGGATCAGCCATGGCAATAACGCCACCAGCGGCATCCACAACCAGGGAATAATCTCGACTACGTAATACCAGATCGGTTGGCTGTGGCCTTCAAAGGCGACATAGCGTTGCACGGTCTGGCCCCAAAGGAGCTCATCCCGATAGACAGCGAGGGCCGGATCGCCGCCGCTAGAAACCAGGATCAGCATCGGCACCAGCCAGGCGGATATGGTGGCGATCGCGATCAGGGGTCCGAGCGCCCAGCGCCAGCCGCCCGATATAGGTGTTCCTGCCCAGCTCCGTTTCAGAACATAGGCATAGGGAACGAAAAGAAGCCAGGGCAGGAAGCCTACGCCCTTGGTGATAACCCCCAGGCCGGTCGCCGCGGCGCCGAGGTAATACATCCGCCAGTTCGGCCCAAGAAACATATGGCGTGCGAATCCGTACAGCGCCAGCGTCGTCCACATGACCAACAGGGCGTCGATTTGTGCTGATTTGGCCTGCAAGGGAAACTGAATCGTCAGCAGCAACAGGATGACGGCAGCAATACCTATGTTGCGGTTCCAGATGCGACGTCCCAGGTCGTAGACGGTCAGCATGATCGCCAGCCCGGCCGTCAATGAAGGCAGTAAAAACGAGATACGCAAAGACCCGGTGAGCCAGTAGAAAACCGCAATACACCACATAAAGAAAGGGGGTTTCTGTGCGTAGTATTCGCCGGCTCGAACAGGGAAAAACCACTGGTTGTTAAGCACCATGTCGCGCGCCATCAACGCATAACGCGGTTCATCGGGCGGCCAAGGGTCGCGCAGACCCATTCCCGAAGCCAGTAGCAAAAGACCCGCTATGACTATGAAAAAGAGATCGCGCCGAATCAGGCTGGCGTCATTTTGCGTACTGGGCAAATCGGATACTCCTGCTCGGTTGCTTAGCTTTTCTCGAAAATCGTTCAAGCAGCCTGCCTGTCCTGTTTCAGGCGGAAATGAATATTCCTCATATAGATAAAAGCCCCCATGGATTGTCCAAGGATGAAGACAGGTTCTTTTATATGAATCGCGTAGCTCAACAGGATGACGCCGCCGGCAAGACTGAGATACCAGAAAACCATCGGAATAACGCTGGCCTTCGCCCGCTCGCTGTAAATCCACTGGGCGAGGAATCTTGAAGCGAATAATAATTGACCGAAGAGGCCGACAAACAACCAGCGGTCTTTCGCGATTTCGCTAAGGTACTCGATCATTTTTTTTCTCCGTGATGTTTGCATGCGGAGGTGTTCTTTTGATCAACCAGCGAACGCCAAACAAATCGCTTATGCCGATCCACAAGCGATTGCTGACGCCATACTTCGATACGCCTTTGTGGCGCCGCCGATGATCTACAGGCATTTGAATGACACCCCAGCCCGCGGCCTTAAACATGGCCGGCATAAAGCGATGCAGGTGATCAAAAAAGGGCAATGACAACATAATGTCACGGTCAAAAACTTTCAGGCCACAGCCCGTGTCGCTGATGCCGTCGTGCAGAAACCAATTGCGTACGGCGTTGGCAATTCGCGAAGAAACTTTTCTGACCCAATTGTCTTCCCGGTGGGTTCGTTGTCCCGCCACCATGCGGGTTCCGCTGGGAAAATTTTGCCTGTAAAAAGTCAGGAGCCCGGGAATATCGGCGGGATTATTCTGACAATCGCCGTCCAAGGTGGCAATTACAGGACTTTTGGCTTGCCGGACGCCGGTCAATATCGCCCTGCTTTGTCCGAGATTGCGTGAGTGACGAATCATGCGTACGGTACACGGCAGCTCAGCCGCTATCGAATTAAAGACCGATTCGCTATCGTCGTCGCTGCCGTCATCGACGAATATGATTTCGCAGGATTCATTCGCGAGCGCCTGAACGATTTCCTCAGCCAGGAAGCGAATATTTTCCGCCTCGTTATAGACCGGGATTACAACAGAAATATCTATGATTCCACCCTCATCGACCCGCGTGCTCTGCACCTCTGCATCTGCTTAATCATAGCTGATAATTTTGGGCTGATTTCAGGCAATTGACGGCATGTTCAACACAGGTAATTAGATTTAGGAAGTTAAATCCTCGCGGCGGAAAGGGCAACGGCCGGCCCTTTTCCAAAGTATCCGACCGCATAATATCGGCGGCGACACGGTAGTCCTATGCCCCGCGGTTGTCTCGGACCAGCGTTCGGGCTATTTCCGAGATATAACATAACGTTAGCTTGCATTCCTCGGAATTTATTGCACAATGTGCTGTAGATACCGGATTCCAGGGAAGGGATTCGCAGGAAAGCCGCCAGATAACAGGAGAGGACTCTAGGATGAGTTCACCAGCAGGCGAGACAGGCAAGGCACCTGACCAGCCGGATACGAGCCTATCCGGTATCGTGGCTCAGTCCCAGAAACCCGTAGCCGGCCTTGACCTGCAATACATCAAGGTTGCCGTCGACCTGCAAAATCTCAGCGTGGACGATGCCGACGAAAAACTGCAGGCATCCCTCGATAGTTTGCTGACAGTCTCGTCCGTCGATACAGCATTCATTGCGTTGTTTAACGATCAGGCAACACGAATTGACCGGCTGATCGTTTCAAAAACGGCTTTTTCCCAGAGTGCGGCAGAGGTCCTCGACGGCAAGGAACTCGAAGAGCTTTCATGGTTTCGCGCTCGCCTGAAGCATATGCGAGTGGTTGAGATCGCCGACACGGCTGGCATGGCGTCGAGTAATGCGGACGCATCGTTTCTTGCTGAAAGACATATAGGATCCATACTGATTATCGGTTTTAACATCGGCGACCGATTGGCCGGGATGCTGGGTTTTTGTATGGATTCTGCGAAACCGCAAGGCTGGGACGTTGATTACCGACTGCTGCTGAAACTGATCGGCACTTCGCTTGCGTGTGGCCTGGAAAGACTTACGCTGAGCCATCGCCTGGAGAATATCGAAGAGTTAAGGCAGGTTTCAGATATCTGTGCGAACGACGGTATCTGGGACTATAACCCGGCGACCCGGCGGCTCATTTTTTCGCCACGCTGGAAAACCATGTTGGGCTATGCTCAGGATGAGCTAACGGATTCTCCC
The DNA here is from genome assembly GCA_027292775.1 of Gammaproteobacteria bacterium. Taxonomy (GTDB): domain Bacteria; phylum Pseudomonadota; class Gammaproteobacteria; order Steroidobacterales; family MnTg04; genus MnTg04. The sequence goes on from JAPUGL010000162.1 coordinate 4,456, forward strand.
GACTGGAGGGACCTGGTGCATCCGGACGATCTGAGTCGCGTTCAGGGCGAAATGCGCGCTTATGTAGATGGTCGCGCCGAAAATTTCGAAAGTACTCATCGCATGCGGCACCGGGCCGGTGGTTGGCGATGGGTGCATAGCCGTGTCCTTGCACTGAGGACGGAATCAGGCAGCGTGCGGCGTCTGGTCGGCGTCGAACTGGACATTACCCAGCGCAAGACTTACGAAGAGGCGTTGTTTCGTGAGAAAGAGCGCGCGCAGATTACCCTGCAATCCATTGGCGACGGTGTGGTGACCACGGACGAAAACAGCCTCGTCGATTACCTGAATCCGGTTGCGGAAGACTTGACGGGCTGGTCGCTGGAGGACGCACAGGGCAAGAAGGTCGATGAAATATTCCGCAGCTTCCACGAAGAAACCTGCGAACCGCTGGAAAACCCGCTGGCAATGGCGATCAAGCGATGCCGCCTGATAAAAACCGTCAGACCGACGCTTTTGATCCGGCGCGATGGCAATGAGTTGTACATAGAGAGCACGGCCGCGCCGATCCGCAATGGTTCGGGAGACGTAAGCGGCGGTGTCCTGGTGTTCCATGACGTTAGTGAGTCACGCGAACTGAACCGCAAACTCAGCTATCACGCCAGTCACGATATCCTGACGGGCCTGGTTAACCGGCGCGAGTTCGAGAACAAGCTCGAGCGTGCCCTGAAAGCGGCACAAAGCAGGGATACTTCCTACGCGCTGTGTTATCTCGATCTCGATCAGTTCAAAATCGTCAACGATACCTGCGGGCACAGCGCCGGTGACGCGCTGCTCGGTCAATTGGGCGCCTTGCTGAAATCCAGAATCCGCTGGCGGGACACCGTGGCCCGATTGGGTGGCGACGAATTCGGTGTGTTGCTGGAAAGTTGCTCTCTGGACGAGGCGGTCAAGACCGCCGAAGACCTGCGTGAAACGGTCAAGGAATTCCGCTTCGTTTGGGAGGATCGGGCATTCAGGCTCGGAGTCAGTATCGGCATTGTGCCGATTAGTTCGGAAAACCAGGATGTGGCTGCATTGCTCAGCGCAGCGGACAGCGCCTGCGCGGCCGCCAAGGAAGCAGGGCGCAACCGAATCCACTGTTACCAGGAAAACGATATCGACTTAATGCGCCGGCGCAAGGAAATGCAATGGGCCGCGCGCATAAACAATGCGCTGGAGGAGAATCGCTTCGAATTGTTCAGGCAGACGATAATGCCGCTGCAGAACAACGATACCGGCTCGCATTACGAAATTCTGTTGCGCATGCGCGATGAAAACGGGCACATAGTCGCACCTGATTCGTTCATTTCTGCCGCCGAGAGATTCGGGATCACTCCGGCGATCGATCGCTGGGTTATCAAAAATACTTTTCGCTGGCTGGTATCGGAAGCCGATGAGCGTGAGCGGCTGGCGATGTGCTCGATCAATCTGTCCGGCCTGAGCATTGGCGATGACAAATTCTTGCCGTTCGTGACTGAGCAGCTACAGAGCAGCGGTCTGGATGCCGAAAAAATCTGCTTCGAAATCACCGAAACGGCGGCGATCGCCAGTTATTCACAAGCCAATCGTTTTATTCAGGCGCTGAAAGAATTCGGTTGCCGTTTCGCGCTGGATGATTTCGGAACAGGCCTGTCTTCATTTGGCTATCTAAAGCACTTTCCGGTGGATTTCCTGAAAATCGATGGCAGTTTCGTCAAGGAAATTCTGCACGACCCGATCGATCGTGAAATGGTTCGCTCGATTAATGAAATCGGTCACCTGACCGGCAAGCAGACGATTGCCGAGTTTGCCGAAAACGAAGAAATCATAGCCATGCTCAAGGGTATGGGTGTGGATTATGCCCAGGGGTACGGCGTCTCCGAACCCAAGCGCATAGCCCGAGACACAGACGAAGACATAGAAACCGGCGACTCGTTCTAAGCAGCCTTAACCGGCCTGCGCGACATCATTTTCGGCAGCCTTCGACGCCGTTTCCCCGGGGAATACATCGACCTGCAAGGCGTCATCCACAAGCTCGGCCGCTTCCCGAACGAGTTGAGCTTCCATATCGGTGATCACACCTGCTTCGAGACCGGCGGCGATCGCATCCTCGAAGTCATAGGGAAAGACTTGTTTGCCGGTAGCATTCCTGATCTTGATTTCCAACGGCTCGGAGTCTATGGACTTGCGAAATGCCAGTTCGACGCGACCGACCGGGTCATCTTTTTTCAAGTTAACAAACAACCCCTCGGTGAGTCGGTCGCGCGCTGCCGAGGGTTCGAGCAGGATCGAAGCAACCTCGTGGCCAAGCTTGTCAGAGGCCCCTTTCGATCGTCGTCCAAACGGAAGGACCAGCAAACGCATCAGGCGGCCGGCCAGCCGCGACGGGAAATTGGCAAATATGGCGTCGAGGCGTTCTTCGATGATGCCGAGTGAATCCTCTAGTCCCCATTGGGCAAGCACCAAATCCTCCGGACAGCGACCCTGATCCTCGTAGTGCTTGATAATCGCGGAACCGAAATACAGGTGGCTGAGAATATCGCCAAAACGCGCCGACAGTTTCTCTCGGCGTTTGAGTTCGCCGCCCAGCATCAGCATCGCGACATCCGCGACAAAGGCGAAAGCTGCGCTCATTCGCGACAGCCGCCGTTGGTATTGGGTCAGTGGGCCGATATCCGGAACGCTGACCAGTCGGGAGCCGCTCAATGCACCCACCACGGCGCGGACGGCGTTGCTGATCGTGAACCCAATATGCCCGAACATTGCCTTGTCGAAATCACGCAGGCCCTGTTGCAGGTCTTCGTTGGCAACAGCGAGCATTTCTTTCAGTACATAGGGATGGCAGCGAATCGCCCCCTGGCCGAAGATGATCATGCTGCGAGTCAGGATATTGGCGCCTTCGACCGTGATAGCTACCGGTATAGTGCGATAGGTCGAGACCAGGTAATTTCGCGGCCCGCCACAAACCGCACGGCCGCCGTGGATATCCATCGCGTCGCTCAGACACTGGCGCATACCCTCGGTGTTGTGATATTTCAATATCGCCGACAATACTGACGGTTTTTCCCCGAGGGCGAGTGCGGACGCGGTCAGGCAGCGTGCGGCATCCATCCGATAGGTCAGGCCGGCGATTCGGGTCAGCGCTTCCTCGACGCCTTCGAAACGGCCAATCGGAGTTTTGAACTGTTTGCGTATCCGCGCGTAAGCGCCGGTTGTCAGTGAACACAGCTTGCCGGCCCCGGCACCGAGCGCCGGCAATGAAATCGCCCGGCCAACAGACAGACAATCCATCAGCATGCGCCAGCCCTGGCCGACATATTCCTGTCCGCCGATAATCCACTCCATCGGCACGAAAACGTCGGTTCCGAAATTCGGGCCGTTGAGAAACGCTCCGCCCGGGTTATGCCGGTCACCGATCCGGACGCCAGGAGTGCTGCTCGGTATCAATGCGCAGGTAATGCCCAGTTCTTCCTCGTCGCCCAGCAAGCCATCGGGATCGCGTGCTTTGAACGCAAGGCCGAGTATTGTGCAAGCCGGACCCAGCGTGATATAGCGCTTCGACCAGTTGATATTGAAGCCCAGAACTTCACGGCCTTCAAAATCACCCTTGCAGACGATGCCATAATCGGTCATCGAGCCCGCATCGGACCCGGCGTACGGGCTGGTCAGCGCAAATGCAGGAATTTCCTTACCCTCGGCGAGGCGCGGGAGATAGTAATCTTTTTGCTTGTCGGTGCCGTAATGCATCAGCAGTTCGCCCGGACCCAACGAGTTTGGCACCATTACGGTGACTCCGGCGGCCAGGCTGCGGCTGGCGACTTTCATGACCACTTCCGACTGGGCCCTGGGCGAAAACTCCAGGCCGCCATATTTTTTCGGGATGATCATGCCGAAAAACTTGTTTTTCCTGATGCAATTCCAGGATTCTTCGGGCAGATCGTTCAGATCATTGTTGATATGCCAGTCATCCAGGGTCTCACACAGTTCGGCGACAGGCCCATCAATGAATGCCTGTTCCTCATCACTGAGTTCCGATACCGGAACAGCAAGAAGTTTTTCCCAGTCTGGCCGGCCACTGAACAGATCGCCGTCCCACCAGACAGTGCCGGCGTCTATGGCCTCTTTTTCCGTGCTGGACATCGGTGGCAGAACTGAACTGAACCATTCCATCAGCGGCTTGCTCAGAATCATCCGCCGCAGCGGCCTGATATTCAGCGGGGCCGCCAGTAATGCGAATATGATCCAGGGAATTACGCTGGTCTGGCCACCAAGCCACTGCAATCCACCGATGACAACAGCGGCGGCAACAGTCCATTGCCAAAGACTTGCACGAATATAGGCGAGCACGATAGCTGCTATCGTTATCAGGATCCAAATCAGGGCCGTCAATTCTCTTCCTCCTGGTTCTGGCCTGCGTTACCAGCCAAAGAATAAATATATGATGCATTGCATCATACCAGATTTAACTGTGATTTTGGCCAAAAGTGCAGCGGCAATCAACTCCCTCATGGCTTCGTAAGAATTAAACGCATTGAAAAATCGACCGCCCGGAGGTTCTTGGTCAGGGCGCCACACGAGATGAAATCGACTCCGGTTTCCGCCGTCGCTTTTAGTTGTTCAATTTTGTATCCGCCCGAAGCTTCCAGGACGGTTTTGGCCCCCGAGCCCCGGGTTTTGTCTACCGCCTCTTTTAACAACGCATCGGAAAAATTGTCCAGCAGCAGGCTGTCCGCAGCAGCGGCCAGCGCCTCGTCCAGCTGATCCAGATTCTCAACCTCGATCTGGACAGGCAGATCGCTGGTCGCTCTCGCCTGTGCGATAGCGGCCGCCACCGATCCGGCCGCCGTTATATGGTTCTCCTTGATCAGGATCGCGTCATACAATCCCAGCCGGTGGTTTCGCGCGCCGCCGCAGGCGACCGCATATTTTTGCGCACTGCGCAGACCCGGAACGGTTTTTCGGGTGTCCAGGATCTGACAGTCCGTACCCTTGACCGCATCGGCGTATCGTCTGGCCGCGGTTGCCGTGGCCGATAGCGTCTGGAGAAAATTCAGCGCGCTTCGTTCACCGGTTAATAACGAGCGGGTCGGCCCGGCGAGGCAGCAAATCGTTTGCTCAGCTTCTGCCGTGTCGCCCTCGGTCGCTAGCCATTCGATATTTATCCCAGGTTCCAGTTGACGAAATACCTCGTCGAACCATGGTCGCCCGCATATCACTGCGTCTTCCTGCACGATTACAGTTGCTTGCGCCGTGGCGTGGGTTGCCACCAGCCTCGCGGTCAGGTCTCCATCGCCGACGTCTTCTGCCAGCGCATGACTGACAACCTTCGGCATATCGTCTGGTACGGAGTCGCTAAATCGTTTTTTGTGCTCGGCCTGGCTCATCGGTCGTCCGGGTTAACTGACAATCAGGGTCGGCTTATGCTCGGCCATGTACCCGGATCATCGCTTGTTGTCCTGGCACAAACAAGAAACCCGGCGCAGGCCGGGTTTCTGCGTCCTACATGATTTTTCTCTTCAGAACGGCAGACCATGAACCGCACCCGTCATGCACATCAGCATCGGCAGCGACAGCAATGTGTTGGTTCGGGATGCCATGAAAGCGATGCTCTTCGCTTTCGCTTTTTCCTCGTCTGTCGCCGGTACCATGCCGAGTAGCTTTTTCTGGTTTGGCCAGATCAGCACCCAGACGTTGAACAGCATGATGGTTCCCATCCAGGCTCCCAGCCCGATGATCATGAGGTAACCACTACCTTCGGACATCCCCAGCGTGAACGCCGGTACGAAGTTTTTGCCCAGGTAGGCGGCGCCCGACAGCCAGGTGACCAGGGCCGCCCAGCGGAACCAATTCAACGCCAGCGGCGCTACATACTTGGTGATTCCGGCGCCTCCCGGGCCTCCTTCGTCGCCGGCGGCAGCGCCCAGTGCGGAAACCTGGACGAAATTAAAGTAGTACAACAGGCCTATCCAGGTAACGCCGGCGATGATGTGCAGCCAGCGAGTCAACTGAAGCCAGTTGAATGTGAAGCCACCCAGCGATGCACCGATGATAAGCATCAGCACAAAACCGGCGATCAGCGTTCCGTTTACCGTTTTTAGTGGATTCATAGTCGTCTTTCCCCCGCAGAATCTTTTTGTTTTTGGTGTCGGCGCGTATGCGACACACACCAGATACGCTGGAAGAATAGGTTAGGTGCCGGGATAATTCAAACCTGGCCTTGGTGAAATATGCAGGCTGGCTATCCGCACTGCAGCAACCGTGATCGGCAATTCGACCCCACAGTTTTTTTGCCATCGGCTTCGAGTAGAATGCGAACACCCGATTCCAAGGATGCGGTAATAGCATGAAGAAAATCCTGATCGCCTCGCTGCTCGCCTTTTCGGTAACGATGTTGTCAGCTTGTGCCGCCGCGCTTCTTGATTCAGCAGGGAGCGGTGACTACGGATCGTCCGGTGATGGCCGTGGCGGCGCGCAGGTGGCGGAGGATCGGACGATCAGCGCGACCCTGCAAAAAAGATTGTCAGCAGACCCGGTCACTACGGGTTCCGAGATACAAATTGTGACGACGAATGCGGTTGTAGTCTTGAAAGGTGACGTGGCATCGGTGAGAATTAGCCGGCGCGCGGCCGAAATAGCTGGTCAGGTAGAGAAGGTCAGGGCGGTCAGAAATTATCTTTGGGTTCGTTCTGGCAGTTGAAAGCCATATTTTTCAGGAGGCAAGGTGGATACAAAAGAGAGAATTCAGGACCAATTGCAGGGTAATACCGTCATTTTGTATATGAAGGGTTCTCCGGATTTTCCGCAGTGCGGTTTCTCCGCCCAGACGGTCGCCGCGCTAAGAGCCTGCGAAACCGAATTCACCCATGTCAATATTCTTGAAGACCCCGAACTCCGGGAAGGATTGAAGGCTCACTCGAACTGGCCGACCTTTCCGCAGCTTTATGTTTCAGGTGAGCTGGTTGGCGGTTGCGACATCACCCTCGAGATGTACCACAGCGGCGAGCTGAAACGGCTCCTGGATAAAGCCGCCAAAGCCGCCTAATCTTTTTTGTTGCCAGCGTATTTCTCGTACTGGCCGCGAAAGCGGTTGACGATCAGGCAAAAAAGATCGGCGGTCCGCTCAGCATCGTACGCGGCCGAATGCGCCGACTCAGTATCCCAGTCAAGACCGGCAGCCATTGCCGCCCGGGCAAGAACCGTTTGCCCCAGGGCGACTCCACCCAGGGTCGCCGTGTCGAAACTGCTGAACGGATGAAACGGATTGCGTTTTAGCTGGCAGCGCTCGAGCGCTGCATTCAGGAAATTCAGATCGAAAAAAGAATTGTGCCCGACCAGGACGGCGCGGCTGCAACCATAATCCCGCACCGCCTTGCGGATTGGTCTGAACAATCGCCGCAATACTTCTTTTTCCGGCAACGCCGGTCGCAGAGGGTGGTCCGGCACTATTCCATTGATTTCCAAGGCAGCCGCTTCGATACGGGCGCCGGGAAACGCCTCCACGTGATAACGGATGGTCTCGCCCCGTTCCAGTGTTCCGTCTTCATTCATTTCAACCAGGACCGCCGCAATTTCCAGCAATGCGTCGGTAGCCGCGTTGAAGCCGCCGGTTTCCACGTCGACGACGACCGGCAGAAACCCCCGGAAGCGGCTAGCCATCTCCGGTGGCCGGACATTTCTGGTCGTCCCTTTTTCAGTCATTGTTGTGCTCCAGACGCCATGCGACCTCGCTGCCAGCCCTGAGTGGTGTCAGGTCTTGCTTGCCGAATTCCAATGTCCGGCTGACCGTCCATGAGCTTTTTGTCAGTGTAACGGTCTCCTCGTTCCGCGGTAGTTGATAAAAATCTGCGCCGTAATGGCTGGCAAACGCTTCCAGCCGATCCAGTCGTCCGGCCTGATCGAAGGCCTCTGCGTACAGCTCTATCGCCGCATGCGCGCTAAAGATTCCTGCACAACCACAGGCGGATTGTTTGTCCTCGGTCGCGTGCGGGGCCGAGTCCGTGCCCAGGAAAAATCGCTCCGAGCCGCTGGTTGCGGCTTCGAGCACGCGCAGGCGATGTCGTTCGCTTTTTAGCACTGGCAGGCAATAATGATGTGGCTGCAGCCCTTTGGCGAACAATGCGTTTCGATTCAGCAACAGATGCTGCGGAGTGATCGTCGCCGCAATTCCCTGGCGTGCAGCTAGAACGAAGTCAACAGCATCGGTAGTGCTGATATGTTCGAAAACCATCCGCAGTTGCGGATACCTACCGGCGAGCGGCGCCAGGGTCTGGTCGATAAACGCTTTTTCACGGTCAAAGACATCGACCGATAGGTCGGTTGCCTCGCCATGCACCAGTAATGGCACATCGTTGGCCTGCATGCAATCGAGTGTCCGGTAGACTTTTTCAATCGCCGTTACCCCCGCGTCCGACAGGGTGGTTGCACCTGCGGGATAGTATTTCACGGCAACAACGAATTCCGCTGCGGCGACTTTTCGGATTTCCTCATCGGTCGTGTTATCGGTCAGGTACAGTGTCATCAGCGGTGAAAAACTGCTGTCAGCGGGTCTGGCCTGTAGAATTCTCTGCCGGTATTCGGCAGCTTGCGCCACGGTAGTAATCGGCGGATTCAAATTGGGCATGACCACAGCCCGGGAAAACCTTTCACAGGTATAGGGCAGCACCGATGCAAGCATCGCGTCATCGCGCAGATGCAGGTGCCAGTCATCCGGCCGGGTTATGACCAGTTTGTCCATCGTCAGTCCAGAACTCCTTTACCTATTTTTTCGGCAATCCCGTAACCAGCAATTCGAGCGTAAAACGAACCCCGAAACCGGTGATCTGCGTGGGGATATGGGCCAGCCCGCCCTTGTGACTGGCGGCGCCCAGATCGATGTGCAACCAGGGTATGGAATCAGGGACAAACCGTCTCAGGAAGCGGGCTGCGTAAATGTGATCGCCCATGCCGTCGGTCGTACATTGTTTGATGTCCGCGATCGGGCTTTCCAGGGCCTGGTCAAAGTCCTTTTCGTCGAGCGGAAAAGGCCAGACGCGCTCACCACTGGCACGGCCGATTTGTATCAGCGGTTCGCGCCAGTGATCGCGGTTCGTCAAGACTGCGCTCAGCCGGGTCGTCAGCCCGCGTATGCAGGAACCGGTGAGCGTTGCATAGTCGATCATCAGTCCCGGTTTGTCGCGTGCCGCAAGCGCGAGGGTATCTGCGAGGACCATACGGCCTTCCGCGTCTGTGTGAATGACCTGGATGGTAACGCCATTGCTTGCGGTGATTACGTCCTGCGGCTTGTACGCCTTGCTGCCGATCATGTTCTCGCTGATCGCCAGCCAGCAGTCTACGGGGCGGGGCAGTCCGAGACGGCTGATCGCGAGCAAACAACCCAGTGCGACGGCGCTACCGCCCATGTCTTCATGCATGTCCAGCATCGAGCCGTGGGGCTTAAGATTGCTACCACCGGTGTCGAAACAAATGCCTTTGCCCACCAAGGTGAGCAATTCGCCGCTGGTCTTTTTCGGGCGATATTTCAGGTGCACGATGCCGGCACTGCGTTCGGGATTACATTGAGCAACGGCCAGGAACGCACCGGCGCCTTCCTTTTCGAGTTCTTTTTGCCCGAGCAGGTGGTAGCTCCAGCCTTCGTGCTTTGCCAGCGTTCCGATGATTCGGCAGTATCTGGCAGAATCCAGTTGATTGGGCGGCAACGTAGTCAGCCAGCGGGCGACGTAATTGCCATCCGCCTCCGCCTGGCACCGTTTGAGGTCCGGCAGTTCGACGACGGCAAACAGTCTCAGGCTGCGAATCCGCCGTTCCCGTTTGCGCTTGCTTTTCAAGCTTGGCATCCTGGCGGCGCCCGCTAACGCGGCACTGACCAGTGCATTCAGGACGGGAGCCTGGTGGCCGGCGCCGAAGCCATGGGCGAGCAAGCCCAC
>JAPUGL010000163.1 GCA_027292775.1 Gammaproteobacteria bacterium
GTGGCCTCGGGCTGGATGCGCAAGGCGGCCTCGAAAGCATTGATCGCATCCCGGTATTGATCCCTGTGCAACGCGATGGTGCCGAGACCCGCGATTGCCGCGACCTGGCCGCGTTCCAGGGAAAGCGTGTGGCGGAATGCCTTTTCCGAGTCCGGCAGGTCACCTGCCTCCAGCAACACTTCAGCCAGGCGCAGCCAGGTGCCGGCCATTTGCGGCGCAATTTTCAGACTGGCCGAATACAACCGGGCGGAGTCAGCGAATTGGCCGATTTCCTCGTGATAAATAGCGAGATAAAAAGGCCACTGGGCGGCCCCCGGGTCCAGCATCATGGCGTTGCTGTAAGCGGCTTTTGCCGCGGCTTGTAACTGCAGCGCCTGGTAGACCATGGCCAGTTTTCCGTATGCCCGGCCCAGCGGCTCCCCCCCCAGCGAGGACTCCTGGCCGTGAAAATAATCCTGGGCGCGGCGAAGCTTTGCCTGTGTGGCCGGCTGCAATTGCCCGAGGTCCGGCTCGGGTATAGCCAGTAATTGCAAAGCCGTTTCAGTTTGTGCCGGTGAAAAAACCGGCCAGCAGGCAAGCAGCATCACTGTCGCGATACGGATCAACGGCAGGCCGCGAGACTGTGTCGGTCCGTTCATTTGCCGATCCGTATTCCGCTACCGCGCCGCAATTCGTGATAACGGTTGGTTGCCAACCCGCTCCATCGCTCACGCTCGCCGCCGGGCCAGGTCACCTCCACGGTTTGCGCTCCCCGATTAGCGCCGAGTCCAAAAAGAATTCTTGGATCGCTGGCCGAGCCATAACTGCCATCGGTACGAACACGACGCCACAGCGGCTCCTGGTTTTTACGGATCAGCGCGACCTCGCTGCCGGTGACATGATATTTCCCACCGGCGCCGAGTACGCTGATGCCGAGCCAGGCATTCCTGGTGCCGACCTGGTTCACGAGCAGCCGCGCAGGGCCGCTGTTGTTGCTGATGACAATATCGATATCTCCATCGTTATCGATATCGCCGATCGCCGCGCCGCGGCTTACCGCCGAGAATTTGAACGCATCGCCGGCCAGGTCGCTGATTTCGGTGAATGCTTTGCCATGGTCGTTTGCGAAAAGCTGGTTGCGCCGGTCGAGCGGGAAAATCTTGTCGGTGGGTTCGTGTGACTCGAACAGGGTGACCGCGCCATTGACGACGAGCAGATCCAGCCAGCCATCGTTGTCGATATCCAGCCAGGCCGTGCCAAAACTCGAGTACGGCACGCTGACGACGCCCAAACCGGCTTCTGCCGTCTTGTCATCGAACCAGCCGGTGCCATCGTTGACATACAGGGTGTTGGTTTCACGAACCAGGTGGGTCATAAACAAGTCTTCATCGCCGTCGCCGTCGAAATCGGCGGCGTCCACGCCCATGCTTGCCTCCGGCATGCCATAACGGTTGACCGAGACGCCGGCGAGCGGCGCCGTATCCTTGAAGGTCCCGTCCTTCTGGTTGATCCACAACTGGTTGGCCATGCCGTCGTTGCCGATATAGATATCCGGCCAGTGATCGCCATCGAAGTCGGCCGCGATAACGCCCAGCGCGCCACCGAAAACCTCGGTGATGCCTGATTTTTCACTGATGTCGGTGAAGCTGCCATCGCCACGGTTCAGAAACAGGCGATCCGTGAGTGGCTCGAAAGCCTGTGGGCCGCAATAGTCGCGGGCGGTGGTTGCGGAACGGCATGGCTTCGGATTTTCCAAGTCATAGGCCACATAATTGCCGACGTACAGATCGAGCCAGCCATCGAGGTTGATATCGACAAAAGCGGCGCTGACGCTCCAGCGGGGTTCGTCCACACCCGCTTTCCTGGTGATGTCCTTGAAGGTGCCATCGCCGTTATTCAGCCACAGCTGGTTGTGACCGAAATTGCTGATATACAAATCGGTCCAGCCGTCGTTATTGATATCACCCGTCGTGACGCCCATGCCATAACCGCCGGCCCTGATTCCGCTTTTCTCGGTGACGTCAGTAAAACGCAACCTGTTTTTAGCCGGGACCGAATCGTTCCTGAACAGGCGGTCCAGCAAAACCGTATCCTTTTTCGGTGGCAGGATCGCATCGGCCAGGGTCTTGTCCCGGCCCATCATATGGCCTTGCAACAGATAGATATCCAGGTCGCCATCGCGATCAAAATCGAAAACAGCCACGCCGGCCCCCATGATTTCCGGTAAATAGAGTTCACCGGACATGCCATTGAAATGCATGAAATCCAGCCCACTGGTCTCGCCGGCTTCGATGAACAATGCCTCGCCGGTCTCATCCGCGGTCGCCATCGTCAGCAGGCAAAAGCAGACGGCGGGGATAATGGCCTTTGCGCCCGGCATATTTTTCAAGGAACCACCCTCAACGCCGGCAACAGGACAGGCCAGACATTGTTCAGCAACACTTCCTGTCCTGCCGAATTAGGGTGGATACCATCCGCCAACATCAACTCCGGATCGAGTGCTATGTTCTCCAGGATAAATGGAATCAGCAGTAGCTCGTACTGGTCCGCCAGCTGCCCGTAAATCGCGTGAAAATTTTCGACATAGGCCTGGCCGTAATTGGGCGGAATCCTGATCCCGGCGAGCACGACGATCGCACCGGTTTCCTGGCAGGCTTCGACCATGTTGACGAGATTACTCCGCGTTACGTCCAGCGGCAGCCCCCGCAGACCGTCATTTCCACCGAGTTCGATGATAACGATGGATGGACCGAATCGCTCTAGCGATCGCTTCATCCTGTAACGGCCACCTTGTGTCGTATCGCCGGCGATACTGGCATTAACTACATGATAATCGTAACCTTGAACGCGCAGTCTGTTTTGTAGCAACGACACCCAAGATTTTTCCGCTGCCATACCATAAGCGGCGCTCAGGCTGTCGCCAACGACCAGGATGGTGGAGTCTTCCGCATGTACAACGTCAATCGGCAACGCTGCGAGCCAAAGCAGTGTTAATAATCTGATCATGTCTCCAAATACTTCCGCAGAACCCGTCCTGAAGTCTCGTGCATTGAGCAAGCAGGTTACCAGCCCGGAGGGCAGCTTAACCATACTGGATAACGTCAACCTGGAGGTTTATTCAGGCGAGTCGATAGCGGTCGTCGGTGTTTCCGGCGCGGGCAAAACGACGCTGTTGGCGATGCTCGCCGGCCTGGACGAACCCAGCGCCGGTCAGGTCTGGCTCAATAATACCGAAATTACGGCGCTGGATGAGGATGGCCGTGCAGTCGCCCGCGCCGAGCACGTGGGTTTTGTTTTCCAGTCCTTTCACTTGATACCTTCGTTGACTGCACTGGAAAATGTGATGTTGCCGCTGGAACTGATAGGCAGCGAAAATGCTGACGGAGAGGCGCTCGCTGTTATGACCAAAGTAGGATTGCTGGCAAGAAAGGGACATTACCCTCGGCATTTATCGGGCGGGGAAAAACAGCGCGTCGCCATCGCAAGAGCTTTCGTTACCAAGCCGGCGGTCTTGTTCGCCGATGAGCCCACCGGCAACCTGGACAGCAAGACCGGCGGATTGATTATCGATCTGCTGTTCGACCTGAATAAGGAATCCGGTACGACGCTGGTTCTGGTCACCCACGATATTTCCCTGGCCGAGCGTTGCGACCGCACCATTCATATCGAATTCGGCCGTATCGTCGATCCGGCCGCCGCCTGAAATGCTCAGCCTGCGACTGGCACTGAAGACCCTCGCGCGCGACTGGAAGTCGGGTGAGCTATTGGTCTTGTTGTTTGCGATCCTGGTTGCGGTCGCCGCGCTGGCCGCGGTTTCATTTTTTACCGACAGAATTTCCCAGGCGGTCAACCTACAGGCCAGCGAGGCGCTGGCGGCGGACCTGAGCCTGCAGAGCACCGGCCCATTGCAGCAGGATTACAGCCAGGCGGCGCAGGCGGCTGGCCTGGATATTGCCCGCGTCGTTTCCATGGCCAGCGTAGTCTTTGCCGGCGAGGGCAGTACGCTGGCGAATGTGCGGGCGCTTGGTAACGGTTACCCGCTGCGTGGCAGCTTGAAAATTGCCGATGGCCTGTTGCAAGCGGCACGGATCACGGAAGCTATCCCCGCGCCGGGAGAGGCCTGGGCGTCGACCCGGCTGCTGGCCCGGCTTGGCGCCGATGTTGGTGCAAGCATTGAGGTTGGCCGGGCCAGCCTGAAAATTACCCAGGTCCTGACTTACCGGCCGGATCGCGGCATGCAGTTTATCGATGTCGCGCCCAGCCTGTTGATCAATGAAGCAGATCTGGAATCCACCGAATTGATCCAGCCCGGCAGCCGGGTCCGCTACCTGATGTTGTTTGCCGGTGATCGCGACCAGGTCAAACGCTTCAAGGTCGATTTGCAGGAAATGCTCGGCGATGGCGAGCGTCTCAGGGATATCAAGGATGTCGGCCCGCAAATAAGCTCGGCGATGGATCGGGCCCAGCGTTTTTTGAACCTGTCGGCGCTGGTCAGTGTGTTTCTGGCCGCGGTCGCAGTGGCGATGGCCGCGCGCCGTTATGTCAGCCGAAGACTGGATACGGTCGCGTTGATGAAATGCCTGGGCGCGAAACAGGGGCTGATTCTGCGCGTCAGCGTCATCCAGTTATTGCTGATGTCGGTGATCGCCGGGTCGCTCGGTGTTTTGTTGGGTTACCTGGCGCAGGCCGGGCTGAGTTTTATTGTGCGGGACCTGATCGGCAACGAACTGCCGGCGCCCGGATGGAAACCCGTCTTTCTGGGGCTGGCGACATCGGTAAGCGTGCTGACCGGGTTCGCATTGCCTGGATTCCTGCAATTGGGCCGGACACCGCCGATTCGCGTGCTCAGACACGATATGGGACCCCCACCTTTGCGTTACTCGGTTTCTTATGGGGCCGCGATGGCATCGATGTTACTGGTTCTTTGGTGGGTGGTTGGAGATGCTGGGCTGCTGATTCGCATCGCCTTCGGCAGCATCATCGCGATGATGATCCTGCTGGGCGCCGGCTGGCTGCTGGTGCGCATGCTCGGCGGAATCCGCGGCGCGGCCGGCGTAGCATGGCGGTATGGTCTGGCCAATATTTCCCGTCGTGGCCGAGAAAGCGCAATCCAGGTTGTGGCATTCGGGCTGAGCCTTATGGTTCTGTTGCTGTTGACCGTTGTACGCAACGATCTGATGGACTTGTGGCGAAACAGCTTGCCCGATAATGCGGCCAATCGTTTTCTGATCAATATTCAGCCGGATGAAGTTTCGGGTGTCGATGATTTCCTGGTCGGTCGTGGCTTGGACCGCCTGGAATTCGTGCCGATAGTCCGTGCCAGGATGACCGCCATCAATCAGGTACCGCTGCGCGACCGAGAATTTGCCGGTGGCGTCGCGCGGCAGCGCGCCAACCGCGATGCAAACCTGAGCTGGGCCAGTACTTTACGCAGTGATAACCAGATCGTTACCGGAAACTGGTGGGGTGACGTCGTTCCCGAGACCCCTGAAATTTCGGTCGAACAACGATACGCGGAAAACCTCCAGCTCGAAATTGGTGATATTCTTTGCTTCGATGTCGCTGGAGAAACGTTATCCGCGCCGATAACCAGTTTTCGGACGGTCGAGTGGGATTCTTTCAAACCCAATTTCTTTATCGTTTTCTCGCCTGGCGTGCTCGAGCCTTATCCTGCGACTTATATCAGCAGTTTTTATGCCCGTGAAGGGCAGAATGCAGATATTCTTGACCTCATTCGCCGCTACCCCAGCATCACGGTGATCGACATCGACGCGATCATGAGCCAGGTGCGTGGCGTCATGGACAAAGCGGCGCTCGCTGTGCAGTCGGTTTTCCTGTTTACCTTGTTCGCAGGCCTGATGGTCTTGTTGGCGGCGATTCAAGCGACGCGAGACCAGCGCTTGTATGAGGCAGCCATCCTGAGAACGCTGGGCGCAAAACGCAAACAAGTCCTTTTGGGCGTTGCGACCGAATTTTCCGTGATCGGTCTGTTGGCCGGAGGGCTGGCGGCGTCAGGCGCCAGCGCGGCCGGATGGTTTCTCGCGGAAAGTCAGTTCCAGCTGGAGTATCATTTCGATCCGGTGTTATGGCTGACCGGGCTGATCAGCGGCATGGCGATCGTTGGACTCACCGGCATCGTGGCTACGCGGTCGGTGCTGAATCACCCGCCGGTCAGTACATTACGACAGATGTAGCTTGAACGGACATCGCAAGGAGTTCGCTGTGAATAAATTACTAACTGCAGGATGGTTGTTTTCTTCGGTGTTTTTTCTCGCCGCCTGCGGTCAGGTTGACGATTCCGCAACGAAAGATCCTGGCAGAGCTGCCGACGGCAGCGATGTGGAAATCATAAAAAGTATCAGCAATGAAGACAACGAGGTCGACCTGGTATTGACGGCAGAATCGGTTTACATGCAGTTGTCAGCAGAAAAGCTCGCCGAAATCCAGGCCGAATTCGATGACGAGCGAGCGGAAGAGGAAGACAATGCGCTGGCCAGCGCGATAAAGAATGTCGTGCTCGATAATGTAGAGAAGTTTCTACAGGAGCGCATCGAATACTCGCTCGAGGAAATCGAATCGATCTATTGGGATGACGGGGAAATCGTTATCGAGGTCGAAAATGAGAATATTATTTCCTTCGACGACGTCAGTGTTGATGACGGCAACGTATTGGAGACCTTCGACGAGGACGATGCTCTGGATTTCATCGCCGCTTTCGAAGAAATTCGCGGCGATTCCTGATTTTCACTACAAACGTGCCGTTATTGAATTTTTAGGACCCGGGCGCGATCGCCACGCCCGGTGAGTACACGCACGCGCTCACCATCGACGAAATCAACCGTCGCAGCCTGAACAATGGCGATCACTCTGCCGTTGTCCATTTCGATCGTAATTTCCAGCCCGTCCTGTTCTGTGATTTTCTTTTCGATCGCCTGACCCGCGACAGCGCCGACAACCCCGCCGACGGCCCGGCCGA
>JAPUGL010000164.1 GCA_027292775.1 Gammaproteobacteria bacterium
AATGGCAGTCCGACCAGCCAGCCGAGCGGACCACGCTGCAATCTCCCGCGGACCACCAGGTAACCGAGGAGCGCGTGATACAGGCCCATAATCGCAACCAGCCCGAGCATCAGGAACAAAGCCAGCGCCAGCGGTGCTTTCCCCAGGACATGGATTGAGTGGTAAAGCCAATAGGTGCCCGCGAGGAATACGCCGGCGCCGAACAGGAAGCCCTTGCGCGCCGCCTGCCGCGCATCGTCGGTCTGCCAGCAGAAAAACAAAACGCCCAGACAACGCGGCGCCAGCGGCCACCACTGCAGCGGTGCAAATGCCATCGGCAGCAACAAGCCTGAGACCGACACTGCCAGGTCCCCCCGGCGACCACGCGACCATTCGATCAAAAGGTGGCCGGTTCCGTGCTATTGGTCTTCGGCCACACCGGGAATGTCCTTTCCACTAACGGTTACCTGGAGGGTATCGATGCGACGACGGCCTGCGCGAGTCACTTTGAACGCGTAGCCATCGATGGTGACGGTTTCGTCGCGCCCGGGCAGTTTGCCCATTTCGCTGAGGATCAGTCCGCCGACAGTGCCATAGTCCTCGTCGCTGAATTCGCTGCCAAAGTACTCGTTGAAATCATCGATTCGGGTCAGCGCGTGCACGCTGAACTGGTTCGCGCTGTCGCGCTGAATAAAAATGTCTTCCTCTATGTCGTGCTCGTCGTCGATATCACCGACGATCTGCTCGAGCACGTCCTCGATGGTCAGCAGACCTGCCACTCCGCCATATTCATCGACGACGATCGCCATGTGATTGTGGCTGGCGCGAAATTCCTTGAGCAGGGTTTTCAGCCGTTTGCTTTCGGGGATAAATACCGCGGCGCGCATACACTCGCGCATATCAAACGCGCTGCTGCTGTCATCGGCAAAATAGCGCAGCAGATCCTTTGCCATCAGGATACCGGCGACCTCGTCGCGATCATCGCCGACAACGGGAAAACGGGAGTGGCCGGATTCGATGATGATCGGCAATATGTCACGCGCGTCGGCATCCCGCTCTACGACCACCATTCGCGATCGCGGGATCATGATTTCGCGGACATGGATATCGGAAACCTCGAGTACGCCTTCGAGCATGGCCTGTTCATCAGCATCAAACAGGCCTTTTTTACTGGCCCTTCGAAGATACTCGACAACTTGTGCGCGATCCCTCGGCGTGGCGCTGAACAGTTGGCTGATCTGGTTCAGCCAGCGGCGCTGCCGCGGACCGTTACTACTTGGAGGCTGGTCGTCGGACATAGCTCAGTCTACCACCTGTAACTGGCTCTGGGTAAGCATGGCAACCAGAGGACTGTGCGGTAGAAAATATTCCTGCTGCGAAAGCGCCACAGTGAGGACAGTTTCTCGCTACGGATTTTTCTACGGCGCAATCTTCTGGCGTTCGCCACTATGTTCATAGGGATCCGGGTAACCGATCGATGCCAGAATGGCGGTTTCCAGGGCTTCCATTTCGTCTGCCTCGTCCGGCTGTTGATGGTCGTGCCCCAGCAAATGCAATACGCCGTGTATAACCAGGTGGGCCCAGTGCGCCTGCGACTCCTTGCCCTGCGCCGTCGCCTCGCGTTCAAGTAGCGGTGCGCAGATTACCAAATCACCCAGCAATGGATGATCGACCCCCGGCGGCAAATCGGCAGGGAATGACAACACGTTCGTCGGCCGGTCCCGGCACCGATATTTTTTGTTCATGGCCTGGCTTTCGGATTCATCGACGATACGAATCGTAATCTCATGTTCCCCTTGGCGCCGTTGCAAGGCGGCGCTGACCCAGGCGTGAAACTGCTCGTCGCCGGGTATCGTTGCCGAATCACAAAGCACCTGCACGGCGAGCTCGACACCTGGCCCAGACACGGCCTCAGTCCTTTTTGTCGTGTTTCGCATAGGCCTCGACTATGACTTGCACCAACGGATGGCGAACCACGTCTTGCGCGTCGAATCGGGAGAAACTGACGCGCTTGACTTTGGACAGGATACGCACGACCTGGTTGAGTCCCGATTCCTGCCCGTGCGGCAAATCGGTCTGCGTAATGTCGCCGGTCACCACCGCACGCGAACCGAAACCGATGCGCGTCAGAAACATTTTCATCTGCTCGGCGCTGGTGTTCTGTGCTTCGTCCAGGATGACAAAGCTCTCGTTGAGCGACCGCCCGCGCATGAACGCCAGCGGCGCCACTTCGATAATGCTTTTTTCCACGAGCCGGGCGACCCGCTCAAAACCCAGCATTTCGTAAAGTGCGTCGTACATCGGCCGCAGATAGGGATCGATCTTTTGCATCAGGTCACCTGGCAGGAATCCGAGTCGCTCGCCGGCTTCCACCGCCGGTCTGACGAGGATGATGCGGCGAACCTCTTCCTGTTCCAGCGCTTCGACTGCGCGCGCAACCGCCAGGTACGTCTTGCCTGTACCGGCAGGTCCGATACCAAAAGTCAGGTCGCTGGTGCGCATGTTGTTCAGGTAGGCGAGTTGGTTGCGGCCTCGGCAACGAATTACCTTGCGGCGCGTGCGCACTTCTCCGTTCATCGTGCTGTTTTCGTCGACCGGCTTCATGCCGGCTTCGCGCAACGCCATGTGGACGCGTTCGGGATTCAGGTCTTCATCGCCCGCCTGCCGGTAGAGTTGTGTCAGAACCGTGCCCGCCGTCTCTACTTTCTGTGGGTCGCCGGCGATGTTGAAGTGGTTTCCCCTGGCCCTGACATCCACGCCAAGATGCTGTTCGATCAGCTTCAGGTGCTCGTCGAACTGGCCACATAACCGGGCCAGCCGTTGGTTGTCGGCAGGTTCCAGTGTCAGTTCCAGCAATTGTTCACTCATTCAGGCAACGCGGCGCTCGGTCTCGAGGCGGCCGCGCAGGGAATTTGGCAGCGCTTCGGTGATCTGTACATCGACGAACTGATTGATCAGCGACTCGTCGCCATCAAAATTCACCCAGCGATTGTTTTCCGTGCGGCCGGACAGCTGACGGGGGTTCTTCGGCGACGGCTTTTCGACCAGAACACGCTGCACCGTACCCACCATCGCGCGGCTGATTTCCTGCGCCTGCTCGTTGATCCGCTGCTGGAGCATAACCAGTCGCCGCTGCTTTTGTTCCGCGCTGCTGTCATCGGCGAATGAGGCGGCCGGCGTGCCGGGTCTTGCCGAGTAAATGAAACTGAAGGACTGGTCGAAACCGATATCGGCGATCAGCTGCATGGTGGCGGCAAAGTCCTCGTCGGTTTCGCCGGGAAAGCCGACAATGAAATCCGACGATATCGAGATGTCAGGCCGTATTTTGCGCAAGCGCCTGATCTTCTGTTTGTATTCCAGCGTCGTGTGACCGCGCTTCATTCGGGCGAGTATGCGATCCGAACCGCTTTGCACCGGCAGGTGCAGG